>JBBIJG010000397.1:2610-3198 GCA_037446095.1 Caldilineae bacterium | reverse complement strand
AAATAGCGGTCCTCGTCGAACACCCCGTAGTTGGGCAGGTAATGTTTGTGGTAGACGCCGGCCAGGGTCCCATCGTGGCTCACCGCCGCGGCGTTGTACAGGTCGTCCTGGGCGTCAACAAAGCCTACTACCGCTGTGAGCCCCCGGGTCTCGGCCACGATCTCGTGCAGACACCGGACGTTGGCTTCAATGAAGGCGGGCTTGAGGAGGAGGTCTTCAGGCGGATAGCCGGTAAGGGCTAACTCTGGGAACGCAATCAGGTCTACCCCCAACGCTCGCGCCCGGTCCAGGTAGTGCAAGATTTTATGCTTATTGCCGTCCAGGTCACCCACGGTGGCGTTGATTTGGGCCAGAGCGATCCGTAGTCGGTGCATGCCTTGCCACCTTTCCAGGGTACAGAAGTAACCGCTCAGCTTCCAGCGGTCGCAGGACTTTGCCGATTCCTCCTAAGCGTGCTATAATGCAGCCAACTCAACAGACTAGGAGACCGATATGCCCTACATCCACGTGGCTGAGGAAAGGATATTCTATTTCTATCACCGGGGTGGCCCGGAAGGGAGAGGGGGTCTCGTTTTCGTTCACGGTGCG
>JBBIJG010000397.1:0-2600 GCA_037446095.1 Caldilineae bacterium | reverse complement strand
AAACCATCTGCAGTGGCCGCCCCAGTTGCGCCACTTGGCCACGGCCAACACGTATGCCCTTGATTTGCCCGGCCATGGGCGGTCTGGAGGGCGGGGCCGAACGTCCATCAGCGCCTACGCCGATTTTGTAGCGGCTTTCCTGGAAGCCCTTGGCCTGGGGAAGGTGACTTTGGTTGGCCACTCTATGGGCGGAGCCATCGCTCTCGAGCTGGCCCTGCGCTATCCAGAGAAGCTGGCCGGGCTGGTGCTGGTGGGCTCGGGAGCACGCCTGCGGGTAGCCCCGGCCATCCTCAACGGCATTCGCCAGGATTTCCAGGCAGCAGTGCAACTCCTCTGCGACTGGGCCTTCGCTCCCGAGGCGCCGGCGCAGTTGAAGCGCCTCGGCCGCCGCCAGATGGAGCAGACCCACCCGGATGTGCTCTATGGTGATTTTGCCGCCTGTGATGCCTTTGACGTGATGGACCGCCTGGGCGAGGTCCGTTGTCCCACTCTGGCCATCTGCGGTACTGCCGACCGGCTGACGCCCCCCAAATATTCGACCTACCTGCGTGACCACATCCCGGCTGCCCAACTGGTTCTGATAGAAAATGCTGGCCATATGGTCATGCTGGAACAACCCGAAGCGGTGAGCCGGGCGATCGCAGATTTTACAGGATGAGGGTGAGCCCTCACCTTAACACCCGCTCGTCCCCCACCCTCCGGGTCACCTTCTGCGCATCCAGGTGCTCCATCAGAGCCAGGGCATATTTGCGGCTGGCTCCAAACATGTCCCGCACCTGAGCCACGGTGATGCTCCCTTCTTTCCCAATGTAAGCCACAATCCGGTTCACCATCTCTTCGTAGGTCTCGGCCAGAAAGATGACATCTTCACTGACTCTGACCAACCTGCCCTGGGCAATCAGGGCATTCAAGAGTTCCGGACCGAGCCGGGCTTCGCACTGGGCTACTGAGGGGGGCGTGTAGGGATGGCGATGGAACTCGGCCAGCAGCGCGTCTATCTTGCGCTGCTCGGCAGGGCCGAATTGGACCTCGTGCTGGGGAAGCCGGATAACGGTTTCTTCTTCGACCAGCTTTCCCTCTCTCGCCGCCATACCCACCACTTCGTTAAAGAGCCTGCTCTCCAGGCGGGAATGGCTTTTGAGCTCCTCACGGGACATCCCCTTCCGGAAAGGGTAATGGCGGTGATAGTCTCTCAGCACCCTGCTCAGGCTTTCGATAAGGCTCTGCCAGCCCGACCTGGACATCAGGTATTGGTGGCTGGTGGCTGGCTGCTGGATAGCTGTCGCCGGCTGCCTGCTCACAATGATGACCTGCCCCTCAGCCAGCAAGGTGTTCAGGGCCTCAGCCGCCGCTTCGACAGCAAGCCCGCACCGTTTGACCAGCTCTTGGACCTCACACGGCTGCTGGCTTTCCAACGCCTGCTGCAGCACCTCTTCGGGGGTGCCGTGGGCCATCGTTTCCAGATACGCTGTGACCTCGGGGCGGAAGCGCCGGTAGCGCCGCTGGGGGTGGACATTGACCACCACCCCGCCGCCGACAGTGGCTCCGGGTGAAGGCTGCCGGACGATAAAGCGGTCGTTTTTGACCAGCACGGCCGGTGAGGCCAGACGGAGTTGGGCCCAGCCTGTCTCGCCGGGGCGCAGAACTTCCCGATCCAGGAGGCGCACGTGGGCCTGGATCTCAGCCGCACCGCTGAAGAATTCCAGGGCCGCATTATGCTTGAGGGGTTTAGGAGCATCGGCCAGATATTGTAAGCGCACGTCAATGAGCCGGGTGGGCTTCAATGCCCCTGGCAAGGTCACCACATCGCCCCTTTTCAACTGGCTGGTACTTACCCCGCCCAGGTTGATGGCCACCCGGCTGCCAGGCACAGCCGTCTCGATCTTTTCCTTGTGGGTTTGCAAACCACGGATGCGGGCTTTCAGACCCTGGGGCAGGACCTCCACTTCCTGGCCCACGGTCAGGTGTCCGTCGCTGAGAGTGCCCGTGACCACTGTGCCAAAGCCAGCGATGGTGAAAACGCGGTCAATGGGTAAACGGGGCCGCCCCAGGTCTCGTCTGGCCGGTGTTGCCTGCAAGTGCCGGTCCAGCTCCGCCAAAAGAGTGGACAGCCCCTCACCTGTGCGGGCGGAGACGGGGACGATCGGCGCCTGGGCCAGTACGGTGCCCTCCAACGCCCCGGCCACTTCGGCCATGACCAGCTCAAGCCATTCCTCGTCTTCGACCAGATCCTTCTTAGTGAGGGCCACCACCCCGCCTTTCACTTGCAAGAGGTCAATGATAGCCAGATGCTCTCGCGTCTGAGGCATGACCCCTTCGTCAGCAGCCACTACGAAAAGGGCGGCGTCAATGCCGCCCACACCGGCCAGCATGTTCTTGATAAAGTCCTTGTGACCCGGCACATCCACAATGCCGACTCGTTCCCCACTGGGCAAAGTCAGCCAGGCGAACCCCAGGTCAATGGTCATCTCCCGCTCCTTTTCCTCCTTGAGTCGGTCCGGGTCAATCCCGGTCAGGGCTTTGACCAAAGTGGATTTGCCGTGGTCAACGTGTCCAGCCGTACCGATGACGCGCATCACGCCTCTCCTCAACAGCCTAAA
>JBBIJG010000396.1:0-3206 GCA_037446095.1 Caldilineae bacterium | reverse complement strand
CACCGTAGAGCAGGCGTACCTGGCCGCTCTCTTGCAGGGGGGCGAAGTTGTGGGCGAAATAGGTGCCTTTGGTGCGTTCATTGGGGAAGCTGGCATCGGCCCATTCCAGCCGCTGGATCCAGTACTCGGCGCGAGGGAAGGTGGGCACAGGCTGGCCATCGCGCAAAAAAGTGTTGCCCCCACAGTGGTCGCGATGGAGGTGGGTGTTGATGACAATATCAATGTCCTCTGCGGCCAGCCCCAGGCGCTCCAGGCTGCCGAGCAGACGCCTCTCGCCCACCAAGTTCATGAACTCCCGCTCCTTGGCCGAGAGCTTGTCGCCATGGCCAGTGTCCACCAGAATCCGCTTGCCTTCGGATTCGATCAGCAGGCAGTTCAGGCTCATGGGCACACGGTTGAGCTCATCGGGCTGAAGGACTTTCTCCCACAAGACCTTGGGCACCAGCCCGAACGGCCCGCCCCCATCGGACCAGGTGATGCCATCACTGACAATGTTTAGTTCTACGTTACCGAGACGCAATCCACCCTCCTGGTTGCTGTCCTAGGATGCTGTCGGAGAGGTCTATTCGTAAACGGCGGGGCTGAGCAGCGCAAGGGCGTTAAAACGCCCTTGCCGCAGCCAGAACAGCGTGCTTCAGCACGCTTGAGCGGCTCAGCCTGAACGTTGACGTTCAGGCCCACAGGCCCGCCTGGGCGTGTACGGGGACACGCTAAACACTCTTCAGCGGGCTGGGGCTCCAAAAGGACCCCTTCTGCTCCCGCCGGATTTGCAATCCGGCGGCCCGACGGCTGGATTACAAATCCAGCCGGAGCAGGAGTGAAGAGTACAAACTTCGTCTTTAGCCCGACGATTTATCGTCGGGCGGGGCCGGGCAAAGAGACGCAAGGTCATGGCCGAATACTCTACCATAAAAGCGGGGTACCGGTACTAATTGTTGTGCTCGCACTTCCTCACCAGCTTCTCCCACTCGCGGTCCACGCGCTCCTGAATGGCCTGGATGTTTTCGGCCGTCAGGTGGCGGAAACGGCCCTGGAGCTTCAGGTATTCTATCACCGGCACGAACTTCTTGGGCCAGACGGTGATGGTATATTTCTCCCCGTTCTCGATCTCGTAGAGGGGGAAGACCTTGGATTCCACGGCCAAACGGGTGAGTTTGATGCAATCGCTGGCCTCGGCCCGCCAGCCCGGCGGGCAGGGCGACAGCACATGGATGAACTTGGCCCCCCGGATGCTCCTGGCCTTTTTGAATTTGGCAATGAAATCCTCGGGATAGGCCAGGGTGGCCGTGGCCGTGTAGGGGATGCGGTGGGCAGCCATGATGGCCACGATGTCTTTCTTGGGTTCCTCCTTGGGGTGTTCCACCGGGGTGGTGGTCGTCCAGGCCATCCAGGGTGTGGCCGAGCTGCGCTGGATGCCGGTGTTCATGTAGGCTTCGTTGTCGTAGCAGGTGTAGATGAAATCGTCGTTGCGCTCCATCGCGCCGGAGAGGGCCTGGAAGCCGATGTCGAAGGTCCCTCCGTCGCCAGCCCAGGCCAGCACGGTAGTCTCGGTGTCGCCCTGCACGTCCAGAGCAGCCCGTATCCCCGCCGAGAGGGAAGCCGCCGTCTCGAAGGCGGTGTGGTAGATGGGCACTTTCAACGAGGAGTAGGGAAAAGGCCCGGCGATGATGGACCAGCAGCAGGCGGGGATGACCACAATGGTCTTGGGGCCCAGAGCCTTCAGGGCATAGCGCATGGCCAGAGCTGCCCCACAGCCCGGACAGGAGACACTGCCAGAGTATGTCAGTTCCTCTTCGGGGAGCACAAAATTCTTTGGGCTTGGGATCGTCGCGGTCTGATTCATCTTTTCACTCCTATCCACAAAATCTCCTCCGGCGGGGCATCCTGAGCCAGGGTGATGTTGATCACTTCCTTGATGACGGCGGGGGTCACGTCGCGGCCACCCAGGCCGGCGATGAAACCAAAGAGCGGTGGCCGAGGCACGCCGTCTACATTGTAGAGGGCCGATTTGATTTCCTGGGCAAAGATGCCGCCGTGGCCGAAGGAGATGTTGCGATCTATGACGGCCACTTTGGGGATACTGGCCAGGGCCTGGCGCACGGCGGCGGCCGGGAAGGGGCGGAAGAGGCGGATTTTAAGCAGCCCCACCTTCACCCCTTGCTCCCGCAGTTCATCTATGACCTCACGTGAGGTGCTGGTGATGGTAGCCGAGGTGACCAGGGCCACCTCAGCACCTTCCAGCCGATAGGGTTCTACCAGGCCGTACCGTCGCCCAAAGACCTGTCCGAACTCCTCATCTACCTCCTGGACTACCGATACGGCTTCTTCCATGGCTTTCTGCATCTTGTAGCGCATCTCCATGTAGTGCTCAGGGCTGACGATGGGGCCAAAGGCGTGAGGATCGTTGACGTCCAGTTTCAACTGGGGGCGGTAGGGCGGCAGGAAGCTGTCCACCCGGTCCTGGTCCGGGATATCCACCGCCTCGGAGGTGTGGGAGAGCACAAAGGCATCGAGGATGACCATGACCGGCAGGAGGACGCGTTCGGCAACTTTGTAGGCCTGGATGACGGTGTCCAACACTTCCTGGTTGGTCTCGCAATAGTATTGCAGCCAGCCGGTGTCGCGCTGGGAGAGGGTATCGTTCTGCTCGGTCCAGACACTCCAGCCGGGGCTCACGGCGCGGTTCACCACGCCCATGACGATAGGCAACCGCGCCCCGGCCGCCCAGTGGATCAGTTCGTGCATCAGCAGGAGTCCCTGGCCTGAGGTGGCGGTAAAAGCCCGGGCCCCCGTGGCCGAGGCTCCGATGCAGGCGGCCATGGCCGAGTGCTCCGATTCCACCTTGATGAAACGGGCGTCCAACTCCCCATCGGCGCAAAAGCTGGCCAGCAGCTCGATGATAGAGGTCTGGGGGGTGATGGGATAGGCGGCGATGACCTGCGCCCGGCACAGCCTGGCTCCCCAGGAGACGGCGTAATTGCCTGTCACTACTTTTTCCACTTTATCTCCTCCTCGAAGGATATGGCCCGCCGGGGACATTCGGTGAAGCAGATGCCACATCCCTTGCAGTAGTCATAATTAAAAGCGTAGGGCCTCTCGCCGTCGCGCAGGACGGCCACGTCCGGGCAGAAGATGAGGCAGTTGTCACACTGGTTGCAGGTGCCACAACTGAAGCAGCGGGCCGCCTCGGCCACGGCCGTCTCTTC
>JBBIJG010000395.1:0-3215 GCA_037446095.1 Caldilineae bacterium | reverse complement strand
CACGCCCACGTCTGCCCCTACATTGCCGCCCCTGCGATGGGATAGCCGGCTGGATACCTGGCTATATCCTCCCGTCCGTCTGGAACCGGCGGCGGTTGAGCCCGGTCAAACCTATTGGCGGCTGGTTGTGGCTGAATGGCACAGCCCGGATGAAAGTGGGTATGGGCCTTACATCTACATTGACACCATTGATGAAAACGGGAACCCGCTGCCCGGTCAGCCGGTCTATGTAGACAACGGGGGGCGGACGGTCGTGGTCACCGAATACAAAGCGGGCACAGACTATGGGGTCACTTTCCCTATGTTTGGTACGCTGGGGTCCTATACCTGCCATGTTGAAGGCTTGAGCGACAGAGTCGTGGGCCTGGGACTTGGCACGGTCAAGGGAGAAAAAGACCACACGGCTTTCCACCTCGTGTTTCAGCGAATGGTAAAGAGATGACGACCCGGCATGAGTCTGGAGCTTGGCTGATAGCCCTTTTTGTGGGGGTGGCCATAGGACTGGCCCTGGGTCTGACGTTGACCTGGGTGGTCTGGCCGGTGCAGTATTACGATACCGACCCCGTTGACCTGCGAGCGGAGCACAAGGAAGATTACATTGTCCTGGTTGGAGCCGCCTACGCCGTTGATGGAGACCTGGCCAGGGCCAAGGCCCGCCTGGCCAAGCTGGAGGAAAAAGACATTGGCTCGGTGGTGGCTGGACTGGCCGAGAGATATGTGCAGGAAGGCCGGGACGCCGCGGAAACGCGGGGCTTGGCCAAACTGGCCAACGCTTTGGGTGTCCGCACCGGCGCCATATTAGTCTACATTGCCACACCCACGCCATTGCCGACTTCTATCTCGGCGGGACCTGGTATCGCCTTGGGGCCACCGCCTCCAATGGTTCCCACGCCTACACCGCCGATAGCAGCCGGAGCGCCTGAGGCCACAACCGGGCCCCAGGTGGTCCTGTTGGAAAAGCGTCGCTTCTGTGAAGGTCCGGATGGCGGTCGTATCCTGGTCTATGTCAGGGACAAGGCAGGGCATGGTCTCCCCAATACGAGGATCACCGTTTCCTGGCCAGAGGGCCAGGATGAGTTCTTCACCGGCCTGAAGCCTGAAGAGGGCCCCGGCTACGCCGATTTTGCCATGCAACAGGGAATCGTGTATAATCTGACTATCGCCGGTGAGAGGGTGGTCGGGCTTAGCACCGAGTTTTCGGCGGCCGATTGTCCCGAGGCCGGACAACCCGTACCCTCTTCCTGGCGCCTGGTTTTCCAGCGCGGGAGCTAAGGCAAATCGGGCCAGGTGCGACGCCCTAAGTGCGTCACACCTTTGACACTAATGGAGGTGAGAGAGCAGAGTGAAATTAAAATACGTCAAGAACGCTGTGCTCTTCGCCGACCTTTCTGAAGAGGAACAGAAAAAAGTCGCGGAGAGGATGCGCCTCGTCCGCTACCGCGAGGGCCAGACTATCTTCGAGAAAGGTGACCCCAGCGATGTGCTGTACCTGGTCAAATCGGGGTGGGTTAAGATCATCGCCCCCGGGTCTATGGTCCTGGCCAGCATGGGCCCCGGCAGCCTGCTGGGCGAAGCGGACCTGTTCATGGGGCGCCCCCGCTCCACCGGAGCTCTGGCTGCCACCAACGTCAGCCTGTGGGCCCTTTCTGATCAGGATTTGGAGGGGTTGATCGCCGAAGAGCCCAAAATCGGCGTCAAACTCAGTCTGACCTTTGGCTCACGGATCGCTCAACTCAACTACTACCTGGTGAAAAGGACCCTGAAAAGGATCCATGCCTTTGCCGACCTTTCTCAGGAAGAACTGCTGGCTATCGCCACGCGCCTGACGGTTGAAGGACGGCGCCGGGGTGATGTGATTTATCGCAGTGAGGAGAGGGCAAAGGCCTTGTACATCATCGAATCAGGCCGCGTCAAACTCATCCCCGCCGTCTCTGGAGAAGAAGCCTCTTTTGTGGAACTCGAGGCGGGGGCCATCTTCGGTGAGATGGGGGTGTTGACCGGCAGACCCTATGCCGAGTCGGCCCAGGCAATCACCGAACTGACCCTGTGGGCGTTGTCATGCCAGGATTTTGCCGAGATAACCGGCGAGTATCCCGCCATCCGAGTGACCCTCAGCGCCCGGCTGAGAGCTCATCTCAGCTCCGAAGATCAAGCGCTGGCCATAGAACACCTAAAAGGGGTACCCCTTTTTGCCGACTTGCCTAGAGATGCCCTGCAAGGCATCTCCAGGCGGCTGCTCTGGCGACACGTCCCTAAAGGGGAATTGGTCTATGCCGAAGGCTCACCGGGCAACGCCCTCTACCTCATCGAATCAGGCCAGGTCAGGATCGTCTCCGACGCCGAGAACGAACGGGAGGTTTTCGCCCATCTGCAAGCAGGCGATTTCTTCGGCGAAATGGCTCTCCTGACGGGTAAAAGCCGCACTTCGGCCGCCCGGGCTGAGACCAATACCAACCTCTGGATGCTGTACCGGTCCGACTTTGACGAACTTTTGGTCCAATATCCGGCTATCAGCCTAGCTCTCAGCCGGACTCTCAGCGAACGCCTGGCTCAGGCCGATCAACGTTTCGTGGAGAGACATTTGAGAAGGATGTCTCTCCTGGTGGGCCTTTCTAGCAAGCAATTGGAAGATGTCTCGGCCCGGCTCCGGCCGGTGAAATACCGGTCAGGGGAGATCATCCTCATCGAGGGCACACCCGGCGATGTCATGTACCTCATCGAATGGGGCCGGGTGGAGGTCCTGAGCAGAACCGATGGCCGCCACCGAGTTTTGGCCGTGCTGGGGGAAGGGGATTTCTTTGGTGAAATGGCCCTTCTGACCAGGAGTCCCCGCTCGGCCACGGTGCGGGCCGTGACCGACGTGGACCTCCTGGCTCTCCATCAACCTGATTTCGATGAGTTGGTCCTGAAGTATCCTACCCTGGCCATCACCCTGGGTCGGGTGCTCAGCCAGCGGCTGAAACAAACCGGCGAATATTTGACGGGGGAGTTGATCGGGCTGGCGGCCGAGGCCAGAGTGGCGTCAGCCCAGGTAAGGCCAGGGCCTGGGGCTGTTCCCGCCACCCCAGTCGCTCGGGCGGTGAGGCCCAAAGCCCGGCCAAGGCCCCTGTTGCCTGCGCCAGCCATACAGCAGAGTTTGGGGAATACAGCCGCCTGGTTTGCTCTGCGCAGTGTAGGAGCCAAGTTGCGTCTGGTCAGCGTGTTTTTGCTTTTCG
>JBBIJG010000394.1:0-3231 GCA_037446095.1 Caldilineae bacterium | reverse complement strand
CGTTGGAACAGGCGGTGGTGAGGGGTAATCTGCGGCACGTAGAAATTGGGCCCCAGGGGCGTGTAGCCCCGTAAGCGTTGATAGCCCAGACTGCACAGCAGCAACCACAAGAGAACCAGCGTCT
Organism: Caldilineae bacterium; assembly: GCA_037446095.1. Classification (GTDB taxonomy): domain Bacteria; phylum Chloroflexota; class Anaerolineae; order E26-bin7; family E26-bin7; genus E26-bin7. Next base: position 3,107 of record JBBIJG010000394.1, on the reverse strand, counting down.
TGGCTGATTTTTGCTCGCGGCGGATTTGTAATCCGCCGCTCGCCTGCTGGATTACAAATCCAGCGGGAGCGATCCGTGATCCGAGTTTCTCCAGCCACCCGACCAACCGCTTGGCCCCGTAGATGGCTGACACGATAAAGAAAGGCACCACCGGTGCCGAATAATGGAGCTCGCCCGAATACATGAGCGCGTAGTCGCTCAGGGCATTGGCCAGGTAGATAGGCGTACTCAAGAGCAAGGTGGGGGGATCAAACAGGGAAAGGAATCCCACCGCAGCCAGCAGGCCGCCCAGGTAGGCCAGCTGCGGGCCGCTCAGCAAAAGGCCCACCACCACCCAGGGCCTTGTGAGCAGGGTCAGGACAATGCCCCTGAAACTCCCCCCCAGGGCGGTGTAACGTTGGGTGTAGATGGTCTCGGCGGTAGCCCCAAAGTAGGGAATGATCATGAAAGTAGCCACCCCAAACCAGGCCAGGCTGACCAGGGCCAGCAGTCCGCCCATAAGCCTCTCTTTCGGCACCAAAAGGGCATAAAGGCCCAGCATTAAAACCAGAAGGGTGATTTCTTCCTTGGCGCTCATGGCCAGGATGGCAAAGAGCCAGGCCCGGGGCCAGTCTCTCTTTCGGATGTAGTAGAAAGCGAAGAGCAGGGGGGAGACGGCCAGAGGGGCAGCATGAAACTCGGTCAGGTTGGCCGCCTGCAAGGCCGGAAAGAGGAGATAAACGACGGCAAAGACCAGACCGGCGGCCTGGCTTTCCAGCTCCTCGCGGGCCAGCCAGAAAACGGGCAGCGCCCCCAAAGCGATGACCACCGTCTGCAAGATCAGGATGGCCTTGACATCGTCGTAGACCAAGAAGGAGAGGGACACCAGGGCAAAGAGGGGCTCGAAATGGTCCGTCAGGCGAGGGCCCTGGCTGCCGTCGTTTTTGGTCTCCTCCAGGAAACGCCCGTGCAGGGTGTTCCAGATGGGCTGGTCCATGTTGCCCAGGTCCTGAGCATGGGTCTGAAAGGCCTCATGCTTCAGGATGGAAAGGGTCCCAAAGCCCAGGACGTAGAGCCCTATCAACAGCCCTACCAGGGCAGAGGCCAGGCGCGCCCGGTTTATATCATTCTGAGGAGTGAAGCGCCGAGGAACGAGACCCTTCGCTTCGCTCCGGGTGACAGTGGGATCTACTGAGTCCATCGAGTCCAAAAGCCAAAGCCATGCCCATCAATTCGGCCCCCGTAACCCACAGCCTGGAAAGCATGGCAACGACAATCGTCACGGGGGGAGGCAGATAAAAGCTCAGCAAATAGACCAGGATACCCTCTCGGACGCCCAGGCCCGCTGGGGCCAGGAAACTCAGGAAGCCGAGGACCCAGGCCCCGGCGAAGATACCGGCCAGGGCCGGCAACTGTGCCAGCGGTACCGGGTAGAGGGCTCTGATGAAAAGGTAGAAGGCCAGGCCGTAGCCAAGCCAGATGAGGAGGTGAAGGGCAATGAAACGGGTCAGGTCCCACGGACTCAGCGTAATGGCGACCGGCCCACGCCGGAACAGGCGCAAACCCCAGTTGAGTAACCTTTCCAGGACCGGCGGTTGAACAGCGATCAGGCCCAGCGGTATGAGAACCAGAAAGGGCAACAGTCGTTCGCTCAACTCGGCGGTGCGGAGGCTGGCCAGGACCACGAAAGCTAAAGCCAAACCCGTCATGTTTTGGAGAACCTGGTTGATGGTCATACCGGTCAGGGTCTGCACCGGGCCGACGCCCTCCTGCTCCAAAAGGTAGAACCAGCCCATGAACTGCCAGACTGTGCCAGGGATGTAACGGCTCAAATTGGCCACGAAGTAGATGCGCAAAACCCTGAAAAAGCCTATGGCCGCTCCTAGCTTTTGCAGGGCAAACCTCCACTGCCAGGCGTAGAGGCTCAGAAAAACCAGCATGACTCCCAGGGAAAGGGCCAGCAAAGGGTAGTCGCAAGACCACCGGTAGGTCTTGACCCCCTCCCAGTTGCTGTAGATGGTCCGCCCCAGGAAGAAGGCGATCAGCGCCAGGACCAGGTAGGGCCCGGCTTTCCTGAACTTGAGGGTCATGGGCAGGCCCCTTCGACCGGCTCAGAGCAGGTGGCTTCGCCTCCAGAGGAATAGAGGGCCATGATCTGATCCACAATGCGGGGCCAGGAGAAATGCTCCTTCACATACGCAAAGCCAGCCTGACCCAACTTTCTGGCCCAGGCTTCATCGCTCAACACGGCCTCGATAGCCTGAGCCAGCGCCTGGGGGTCGCGTTGCTCGACCAGGATACCTGTCTCGTTGTGGCGAACGATGTCCGGGATGCCGCCTACATTGGTGGCGATGACCGGCTTCTGGTAGCTCATGGCCTCTATCAGAACCACCCCCAGCCCTTCGGTGTCACCTCGGAAATCCACGATGGCCGGCAGTACAAAAACGTCGCAGCCAGCGTAAAGCTCAGCCAGTTCCTCATAGGGGATTCTTCCCCGGAAAAACACCCGCTCTGTCAGGCCCTTATCCTTCACCAGCTTCTCCAATACCGGTCGCTGGTCGCCGGCGCCAACGATATCCAACCGGACACGAAGCGCAGAGGGGAGGAGGCCCATCGCTTCGATCAGGTAGGGCAGGCCCTTGCGCTCGATGAGACGGCCCACAAAGAGGATACGCCGTGCCTTGTCCCCGGGCTCAGGGCTGGCCGCTATGGCGGGAACTTCCCTGGCTACGATGGTCGAGCCGTAAGGGATCACTTTGACCTCGACGTCGGCTAGTTCGCGGATCAGATTCGCCGTGAAAGAAGAGTTGGCCGAGACGGCATCACTGTGTTCGATAATATACCTCAAGATGGGCTTGAGAAAAGGGTAGCGGCGCGTCAGCAGAAGCTCTGCGCCGTGAAAGGAAGTCACCAGCCTTGCGTCACTGATCTTCCGGCCAACCAGACCGAAGACGCCCTGGGGCAACGGCCAGTGGACATGGAGCACATCATATCTCTGGCGACGGCAATGCCTGATCACCGCCAGGGCGCCAAAGAACAGATAGGGCAAAATCAGGGGCAGGTAGAGAGGGTTTTTGATCTTGTTCGGTCCTCCCTCCAAGTGGGTCAGGTCCTCCCAGCGGCTGAGA
>JBBIJG010000393.1:0-3241 GCA_037446095.1 Caldilineae bacterium | reverse complement strand
CGCCCAGGCCCTCGTTGTAATCGGTCAGGTATCGCTTCCAGATGGGTTCGCTCAAGGCTTTCTCCCTGTCATGTCATCTCCCTTTGAACACGGGCGGGCGTTTTTCCAGGAAGGCACTGGTGCCTTCGAGGCGGTCTTCGGTGGCGCAGACCAGGCCGAAGAGGGCCACCTCGTGGGCGCAGCCTTCCTCCAGCCCTGTCTCCATCCCCACGGCAATGGCCTGCTTGGCCAGGGCGATGGCCTTGGGAGGCTTGGCGGCCAGCCTGGCTGCCAGGGCCCTGGCCTCGTCCATCAGCTTTTCCGGTGGCACCACCTTCTCCACCAGGCCGATGCGCAGGGCCTCCTCCGCGCTGATGTGATCGCCGGTCAGGATGAGGAGCTTGGCCATGCCGGGGCCCACTAGGCGCAGCAGGCGCTGGGTGCCGCCGGTGCCGGGGATCATGCCCACGTTGATCTCCGGCTGGCCCAGGCGGGCCGTCTCGGCGGCGATGCGGATGTCACAGGCCAGGGCCAGTTCGCAGCCGCCACCCATGGCGTAGCCGTTGAGGGCAGCGATGACCGGCTTGGGCAACCTGTCCAGTTTGAAAAGGAAGCGGTGGCGCCGACCGATGAACTCGGCAGCTTCGGTGGCCGATGAGAGGGCGTGCAGCTCCTTGATGTCGGCTCCGGCGGCGAAGGCTTTGTCCCCTGCCCCGGTGATGATGATGGCCCGCACCCCCTCGTCGGCCCCCAGCTCGTCAATGGCCGCGTCTAGCTCGTCTACCGTGGCCTGACTCAGGGCGTTGAGGACCTGCGGGCGGTTGAGGGTGATGATGGCGATGCGGTTCTCTCTTTCAATGAGGATGTTTTGATAGGTCATAGCGTTCTCCTTTTTGACAGTGCCCTCTAACTGTGATAGAATGGTGCAAAACCACAATGCAGAAAAGATGCGGCTATGGGAGCTATCGCAGTAGAGAAAGAACGACTCAATCTGTATTTACCCAAGGACGTGGTCGAGGACCTGCGACGGCATGTCCCGGCCAGAGAACGGACCCGTTTCGTGTCCCAAGTACTGGCCCGAGAACTCCGTCGCCTTAAGTTGAAGGCAGCGCTCGAAGCCTCGGCCGGAGCCTGGCGGGACGAGGATCACCCTGAGCTGGCCACCCCAGCCGACATTGACCGTTGGATCGAAGAAGGGCGCGCTGGTCTGAGTTGGGACCGCCCTCTGCCTAGTGGGGAGCAAAGCGATGGCTGACCATCTACTGGATACCGGCGTTCTCATCCGCCATCTGCGCAACCGGCCCGGTTATCGAGAATTGTAGGGAAGCATCGCCATGTTCAAGGTCACAGATCCACAGGGCAATTCTGTCGTTCTAACGAGTGTTGGAAGGAGCATATCTGCGTTGTCCACACTGAGATGAGGGCTCTGTTGAGCCAAATTCGGCAGGCGCTTATCGCTCCTGATTACATCTACACCAGCAAATCCAGCCCAAACTCGCATTTGTACTTCAAAGAATATCGTGATCCTCACCTGAACTGTCGCTACATCCTGGTTGCCGTGCGTCGGAAAGCTGACTCCACCCAAGGCTACGTCCAGAGCGCTTACCCCGTCAAAAGCCTGAGCAAAGGAGGGACATCCGATATCACCCGCGCCGGCGCTTCGTCGAGGCGGAGGCGGTGAGTGTAATCCAGTTTTTGGCTATCAATACCCCATAGCGGACGATGGTCCGCAGCACCTTCATTTTGGTTACGCCACTTTTCAAATCATAGCGCAGGACCAGGGGGACCTCTCCCGCCCGGACCGAGAGACGGCGCAGCTTGATGAGGATCTCGGCCATGCAGGTGAAGCCGCTTTCTTCGATGAAGCGGTCTTGGTAGGTGGCGAAAGCTTTTTGCAGGATAGCTCCCCGATAGGCACGGTAACCGCAGGTGTAATCTCTGACTCCTTTCAGGGGAAAAAACAGCCTGACCAAGAGACTAGCCCCGCGGCTGAACACGTGTCGCATCCATGACAGCCCCACTTCTCCTCCACCCGGCGCGTACCGCGAAGCGATGACCACGTCCAGGCCCTGGCGGATGCCCTCAATCATCTCGCCGATCAGCGCCGGGTCATGGGTGTTGTCGGCGTCCATCGTCACTATGATGTCATCGGCAGAGGCCAATTCTATGGCCCGACGCAGCCCGGTGGTGATGGCCTGCCCCAGTCCCTTGTTCACTCTATGCTCCAGCAACTCCAGAGGTATGCGCTCAGAGTAGGAATTTACCACCGGGGCCGTGCCATCGGTGCTGCCGTCGTTCACCACAAGGACCTGGTACCGGAAGGCAACCGCCTGCTGAATTCTATCGAGGAGAGGACCGATATTTTGCTCCTCGTTGTATGCGGGTAAGACGATGAATAACACTTTGGCGAATTATGAACCCCAGCAGAGGAGGGCTTCTACGATCCTTCGGCTGGCTTGTCCGTCGCCGTAGGGATTGATGGCCCTGGCCATACGCTGGTATTCTTCCGGATCATCTAGCAGCCTCCGCGTCTCGTTCACGATAGCGTCACTATCTGTACCAACCACTCGCACCGTCCCCGCTTCCACCGCCTCTGGCCGTTCTGTTGCGTTGCGCAGGACCAGAACCGGTTTCCCCAGGCTGGGAGCTTCCTCTTGCAGCCCCCCCGAATCGGTCAGGACCAGGTACGACATATCCATCAGTTGCACGAAGGTGTGATACTCCAGGGGGTCGAGCAGCGAGATGTTGTCTCGCTGGCCCAGAAGCTCGTGGACCACGGTGCTGACGTTGGGGTTGCGGTGTACGGGGTAAACCAGATGGACGCTGCGGCCGTACTCCTCAGCAAGCTGTAAGAGCGCTCGGCAAATGGAACGCAGGGGCGCTCCAAAATTCTCGCGGCGATGGGCGGTGACCAATATGATGCGCCTGTCCGGCGGTATGCTCGCCAGAGGACCGGGCACGTCGCATCCCTTGAATCGCTGCCTGATCTCCAAGAGGGCGTCAATCACCGTGTTGCCGGTGACCAGGATGCTTTCCTCGGATAAGCCCTCGCGCAACAGGTTGCGCTTGTTCGTCTCGGTAGGCACAAAGTGCAGGTCGCTGACGGCGTCGGTGATCTTGCGGTTGATCTCTTCGGGGAACGGGTAGAACTTGTCCCCGGTCCGCAGGCCGGCTTCCACGTGTCCCACCTGGCAACGGTTGTAGAAAGCGGCCAGGGCCGTGGCCATGGTGGTGGTCGTGTCGCCCTGTACCAGGACCCAGT
>JBBIJG010000392.1:0-3254 GCA_037446095.1 Caldilineae bacterium | reverse complement strand
ACCGGTGGGAATGACGGTATAGCCGGCATACCGCGCCTAGCGATTGGCAGTCTTCAGATCTGGCCCATTCAAAGGTACTATTTCCTGGTCTGGGCTATCACCCTGGTGGTGATTGTCATCGCCCTTAACATTGTCAACTCGCGGGTAGGTCGGGCCTTGCGTTCCATCCACGGCAGCGAGGTGGCAGCCAATACCATGGGGGTGGATACCGCCAAATACAAGCTTCAGGTTCTGGTCCTCAGTGCAGTTTTTGCCAGCTTGGCCGGCAGTCTCTATGCCCACTTCCAGGCCCTTATCGCCCCTACTCCTTTCGACTTTGTGGCTTCCGTGGAGCTGGTGGTGATGGCGGTAGTGGGAGGGATCTCCAGCATCTGGGGGGCTCCCTTCGGGGTAGCCATCATCTATGTTGTCCGCGAAGTGCTGCGGGCCAGGTTGCACGCCCTCTTACACGCGGCCGGCGGTGAACACGAGATGATCGCCTACGGCATCATTGTGGTGCTCATCATGATTTTCATGCCCGGCGGGCTGACAGCCGGCTTTGCGAAAGCCCTGCGGCGCCTCAGACAGGCGTGGGCCAGACAATAGCAGGCGAGATGACCACTTTATGGAGGAAGCGCATTGAACGAAGCCATTCTGAAAGCTGTAGACGTGCGTAAAGAATTTGGGGAAGTGGTGGCGGTGATGGACGTCAGCCTGGAGGTGGCGAAAGAAGAGATTCTGGCCATCATCGGTCCTAACGGAGCGGGCAAAACCACCCTCTTCAACCTCATCTCCGGCGTTCATACTCTGACCAGCGGTGAGATCTACTTTAAAGGCCATCGTCTTAACGGCCTTAAGCCGCATGTCATCTCCTCCTTGGGTATCGCCCGCACCTTCCAAAACGTGCAACTCTTCGGCAACATGACCGTTCTAGAGAACGTGATGGTAGGTCGCCATCATCGCTCCAGTTATGGTTTCCTGGCTGCTGCCTTGCGCCTGCCCCGCGCCCGTGCCGAAGAGCGCGAAATCATCGCCAAAGCCCATGAATACTTGAGCATGGTTGGCTTGGCCGGGCGGGCCAACCATAACGCCTTGAGCCTGCCCTTCGGCCAGCAACGGATGCTGGAGATCGCGCGGGCCATGGCCACGGAGCCTGAAGTCCTTTTGCTGGACGAGCCTGGAGCAGGCTTGAACGCTCCTGAGAAGGAGGAGCTGGCCCGATTGGTAGAACAGATCCGCCAGGGAGGCGTCACGGTGCTGTTGGTGGAGCATGACATGGAGTTTGTGATGAATATCGCCGACCGCATCATCGTCATGGACTATGGGGAGAAGATCGCCGAGGGCACCCCGGCCGAGGTACAAAACAACCCTCGCGTCATCGCTGCCTACCTGGGTGAGGAGGATGTTGGTTTCCTGCGCCCGTAAGAGTCTGCTTCGCTCCGGCTGGTCCTTCGCTCAGGATGAAAATTTGCAATCCAGCCGCCAGCCCGCCGGATTTTGCAATCCGGCGGGAGCGGAAATTTTTCGTGGTAATTCGTGAAATTCATGGCATACCCGTGTTTGGCTCAGTGTTCGGAGGAAAAAAATGCTGTTGGAAACCAGAGATGTGAGCACTTTTTATGGCCAGATTCGGGCCTTGAATAATGTCCACCTGCAAGTCGGCGAAGGGGAAATTGTGGCCATTATCGGGGCCAACGGGGCGGGCAAGACCACCCTTTTGAACACCATTTGTGGCGTACACCCGCCCCGGGAAGGCAAGGTCATTTTCAGCGGCCAGGACATCACTCACCTGCCCGCCGAAGAGGTTGTCCGCCTGGGCATCAGCCATGTGCCAGAACGCAGGCAGGTCTTTGGCACTATGAGCACCTTGGACAACCTGATCCTGGGGGCCTATCACCGCTACGGCAAGGAAAAGAGAGAGGACATCGAAGCCGATATAGAGCGTATCTTCCAGCTCTTTCCCATCCTGAAGGCACGGCAGAAACAGATGGCTGGCACTTTGAGCGGCGGCGAGCAACAGATGCTGGCTATCGGACGGGGTCTGATGGCCAGACCCAAGCTCCTCTTGTTGGATGAGCCCTCCCTGGGCCTGGCTCCTCTCCTGGTGCGGGAAATCTTCCGGGTCATGGCTGACCTGCGAAAACATGGCACCACCATCTTGCTGGTAGAGCAGAACGCCAGGGCCGCCCTGATTATCGCCGACCGCGCTTATGTGCTGGAAACAGGCAAGGTGGCTTTGGAAGGCACAGCCAAAGAGCTGTTGGCGGACGAACGGGTGCAGAGCGCTTATCTGGGAAAGGGATACAAAACCGGAGAGCAACGAACCAGTGGTGCACCTTCCTGAATGGCATCCCCTTTCTCCTTAAGCCGCCCGGTGGCTGGTTTGTCGTTTTCGGACTATCGGGGTCAGCATAATACGGCACGCTGGAGACATCTATCTGAAACTTACAGTGGCCAACATACACGACCCGGAACGACGGCAAGAAATCGCGTTCCTTGTGGATACTGGAGCAACACGAGCCTGGATTCCACAACAGGTCGCTTCATTATAGATAGACATGGAACGCCACACGATATCTCGTGGCCGAGCGATGAGAGCTAAATGTGTCCCTACTATTGTTGGACGAGGGCAAAGGGCAGGTCAGGTCGCAGGTCCTGCCTCATCCTGCTTTTAACCCCTATCTGGAGGAGGTAAATTTTTAATGAAAGTATTACTATCAGGCAACGAAGCCGTTGCCCGAGGAGCCTATGAGAGCGGGGTACGGGTGGCAGCAGCCTATCCGGGCACCCCCAGCACGGAGATTCTGGAGACGTTGGCCCAGTACGACGAGGTCTACTGTGAGTGGTCTCCCAACGAAAAGGTGGCTCTGGACGTGGCCATTGGGGCGGCCTACGCCGGCAGCCGAGCCATGGCGGCCATGAAACACGTGGGGCTCAATGTCGCCTCCGACGCCTTCTTCTACGCCTCGATGACCGGCCTGGAAGCAGGGCTGGTGGTCGTTTCGGCCGATGACCCCTTTATGCACTCCTCTCAAAATGAGCAGGACAACCGCCGCTACGCCAAGTTCGCCCGCGTCCCTTGTCTGGAGCCGACTGACAGCCAGGAGGCCAAGGACCTGGTGGGCGTAGCCCTGGACATCAGTGAGCAGTTCGACAGCCCGGTGCTGTTGCGCCTCACCACCCGCATCTCCCACTCTGATACCCTGGTCGAGTTGGGCGAGCGCCGGGTGAAGGAGCGCACAGAACCACCCGAATACCGGGTTGATCGTATCAAA
>JBBIJG010000391.1:0-3259 GCA_037446095.1 Caldilineae bacterium | reverse complement strand
GGTGAAGACCCGGCCTTGAGACAGTATCAAATCCGGGGACAAATCTTTGACCTTTATCATTATGTTAACCTCTCCAGGAGTTTGAGAGTGAGTATCACCCACTCTGTCGCATTGCTGATGGCATCGGAGACTCTATTTCTCTCCCTGATGAATTGCGTCAGCCAAAGGTGGGTTTCTTCGGCGTCTGGGCCCAGCCTTTTCATCTGCACGATCGGCCCATACAGCCTGGGGATTGGTTTGCCTATCAAGTGATACCCGTAGGGATCATGATCGTACTTGTCGGCTTCTGTCCAGAGGAAAGAAATCTCCCTGGACACCTTGATTAACGCCTCATTGATGAGACGAGTCGCCTCGTCGTTGTTCTCACCTCTTAACGCCTCTTGAGACCTGTTCAGGGCCTGAACGGCTTCCTCAAGCTGTTCAACCTTAACGCTCAGGCTATCCAGCTCGATGGCCTCTGACAGCTCTTTCAGGGTTTCAAGCTGGGCTTTCAACAACCCTACAGGCTCTGACAGATGATACGGGATGATCTTCGCATTGCAGAGGCGCAGTGTCAAGATGGCGAAGAAATGCAGGTGCCTTTCGTAGAGGGCGGGGTCAATCTTATCTAACGTATCCGCTTCGCTGTGAAGCCACGGGCTCAGAGAAGCCCAATTCAGCCTTGCGAGTTCCTGGGGGGTATAGCCCGTTGCAAAGTGGATGTAGGGCACGCCAACGCCGAAAAAGGACTGGTCGCCGCCCTTGTAGGGCATTTTCCAGGTCCCTTCGTCCCCCCAAACTTCGCTGATGACCTCCAGAAGAAACTCCCTGACCTCTGGCGCGCTCCTGGAATAGGGGACGCTCGTGCCCAGGATGCCGGGGTTGTCTATGTTGACGTATGCCACACAGCGTTTGCTCAGGTCATCCCAGTGGGTGTCAACGAAATAGGCGGATCCGGCCGCCTCGGCGATTTCGTGTCCGTCCCAAAAGGCGAAGACGAGGTCCCTCTTGAGCTGGTCCCTGTGCCTGGCCAAAACCCTGGCCAACTCCAGCATCAACGCATTGCCCGAAGAGTTGCAAATGGCTGTTTTCCCCCAGCTCTCCAGGTGCCCGCCTACGAGCACGAACTCCCCGGAGTTCCCTGCGCTGTGAAGAACGCCTACCGGCTGATTGGCCAGGACCCACTCCCTGGTGGCCTCTGCCCGTAGCCAGACGATAACCTTCCCCCTCGAACAGAGTCCTTGCAGGTATTCCCCTGCGGCTCTGGTAATGTTGATGGCCGGGATCCGGGGGATCTTTTTGAAACTCTCCGGAGTGGGGTTGCCCCACACTGATTTGATGGCCCCCCTCTGGATAACAGGATTATCCGGCGTCCCCCAGTTCAAGATGATGATAGCCTTGGCCCCTTTCTCCAGGGCGATCCTGGCTTTCTCCGGTCTGGGTGGGTCCCAGGTCATATCGGCCAGAACTATCTTGTCCCTCACCTCGGCGTTTTCGTAGTCCTCGTATCCCCCCGCCCCGACATAGACCAACTCCCCGGTCAATCCCTCGTCCAGGGTGGAAGGGATGTGACAACTAGGCAGAGCCTCTATGATCCGCTCTTCAGGGGAGATAACCCGCAGTGCTGCGGACCCAGGGTAGCTGTGATAGATGGGAAATCTATCCATCCTGGCTTCCAGGCCGCACTTTTCCAGCGTCTGCCAGATATAGGTTGCCGCCTTTTCGAGGTTTCGGGTCCCGGCCAGTCTCTCGCCCACTTCTTCGACTAGGAACCTCATGTGCTGGTGGGCTTCGGCCATGGAAAGCTCTGCCCGGATTGTTTTCTCAAGGTCCATGGATTGATCCTTCCTAACAGAAGGACAGGACAGCCACAGGCAGTGGCTGCCCTGTCCATGTCTCAGGCACAAGCTGTAACTAAAACCTGGGGACCGTGGAGCGATAGATCAGGCTCTCCCGAGAGGAGAAGCGATGTCGCATCCACGTGACCTGGCCGTCTTTGCCTGGTTCCAGCATGGGGCCTTTGATGTCCGGCTTGACCATGGCCACAAAGATGCCGTGGTAAATGGGCACCAGGGCCACGTCTTCGATAAGGATGCGCTCAGCTTTGCGGTAGAGCTCATTGCGTTTGGCCTCGTCGCCCAGGATGGCGCCGGCCTCGCACAGTAGGTCGTTGTACTCCTTGTTGTACCAGGTATGGCGACCGGGCATCTCAGACAGGTCGGTGGCGCCCTTCTCGCAGCCCCCCCATACGCTCAGCAGATTGCTGCCATCTACAAAGTCGAACTCATAGGGTACCAGGGCAAAGATAAAGTCGCCACCTTTTTCCCGCTTCTGTTTGCGGAGCGATTCCATGTAGATGCTGTATTCCAGGTTTTGGATTTCGACTTCGACGCCCAGGTTTTCCTTGAGCATGGCCGCTATGGCCTCCGCCGCATTTGTGAGGGCCGGGTAAGCCTCCCGGGTGTAGAGGGTCAGTTTGGGGAAGCCTTTGCCGCCGGGGTAACCTGCCTCTTCCATAAGCTGGGCGGCCAGCTTGGGATCATAGTTCTGGACGCTCTTGAGTTCTTCCACACTCTCGCCGGGGAAGCCGGGCGGGTTCATGGTGTAGGCGGCTATAGCCTGGTACTTGAGGGGGCCTTCGATCAGCGCGTCCCGGTCAATGGCATGGCTGAACGCCTGGCGTACCTTCAGATTGTCGAAGGGCGGGTTCCAGGTGTCGAAGAACAGGTAGTAAGTGATAAAGTTGGGCCAGGCGATGAGTTGTTTCTTCAGCTCGGGGTCGGCCATGATTTCGGCCATAGCCGATGGCGGCAGGTCATTCTCGTAGCCGCCACCAATGGCGTCCAGCTCGTTGTTCTTGTAAGCGTTGAAGCGGACCTCGGGTTTCATGAAGGTGACGATGATCTTGTCCATCATAGGTGGGAAGGGGCCGGTGTACATCTCGTTGGCCACAAAGACCATCTCTTTGCCTTTGGTCCAGCTCTCCAATTTGTAGGGCCCGGCAAAGACCCAGTTCTCTTTCTTGAGCGCCCAGGAGCCATCGTCCAGGCGGTCCTTGACAATGTGCTTGGGCACCACCCACAGGTCGGCAAAGATTTTGGCCAGGTAAGGTGTAGGCCGATCGGTGGTCACGGTGAAGGTGTAGTCATCCACCTTTTTGGCCCCCAGTTCTTCGGGCGGCTTTTCACCCTTGACCACCTCGTTCCAGTTGACGATGTTGGCCATGCTATAGAACCACTCAAAGTCATATTCGGGACGGGCATAGCGCTGCAGGGTGAAT
>JBBIJG010000390.1:0-3273 GCA_037446095.1 Caldilineae bacterium | reverse complement strand
AACTACAGCTTTTGTACTCCTCACCCCTGCTCCGGCTGGATGTGTAATCCAGCCGGCGGGCCCGCCGGATTGCAAATCCGGCGGGAGCAGAAAGGCTCCTCTGGCTTGGCGATTTATCGCCTGGCTAGAGCGCGGAATGAATTACCGAACGCTCGCTTTCTAAACCGTAGGAGTGATCTCATGCAGACTAAAATGAAAGGTGTTACGACAGCCAGGACTGTAGAAACGAGAAAGCTAGGCCCGGCCTTGCGCTTCTTGCTGGCGCTGGTGGTGGCCATCCTCGTTTTGTTGCCGGTGGTCTGGATTCTTTCCATCTCCTTCAAACCCGTTGAGGAGTGGAAAGCCGACCCCCCAACCCTCCTCCCCCGGAAACCCATCCTCGACAACTATAAGGTCCTGTTCCAGATCGGCAACCCGGTGGGCACGGTGCGGGAAATGGTAAGCTCGGCCGAACCGGTCAACCGGGCTTTCCTGAACAGCCTGATCATTGCCCCAGTGGCAACAGTAGCTTCCGTCCTGATCGGCTTTTGCGCTGCTTACGCGGTCTCCCGCTATCGGGTAGGAGGCAACTTTATGCCCTTCTTCACCCTGACCACCCGGATGTTTCCCCCGGCCGCTTTCGCCGTGCCCCTTATTTTCTACTACAGTTGGATCCTGAGAAATTACCTGAAGATCAAACTCTATGACACCCATCTCGGTTTGATCCTCATGTATACCGGGTTCACCGTCGCCTTCTCCCTGTGGATGATGAAGGGTTTCATTGATGCCGTCCCTCGCCACATTGAAGAGGCGGCCATCCTGGACGGGGCCTCACCCTGGCGTGTGCTTTTCACCATTACCTTGCCCCTGGTGAAAGGAGGCCTGTTCGCCACCACCCTGTTTGTCTTCATCCTGAACTGGACCGAGTTCCTCTTCGCCCTGGAATTCACCTCGCGGGAAGCCATCACCGTGCCCGTCCAGATCAGCCGTTACGCCACGGCTGTTGGCGAGTTCTACGGGCCCAAAGCAGCCCTGGGCATCGTCGCTTCGATCCCCGTCGTGATCGCCGGCTACCTGATCCAGCGCCATCTGGTCACCGGATTCACCTTTGGAATGATTAGGGAGTAGGCCTATGTCTGAAAACAATCCCCCCTGATTCTCCTGCGAGGGTTGCGTAAAGAGTTCAACGGCCTGGTCGCTGTGGAGGGGCTGGACCTGGAAATCCACGAAGGCGAGTTCATGTGCTTCCTCGGCCCCTCGGGCTGTGGCAAGACGACCACTCTGCGCATGATTGCCGGCCTGGAGACCCCTACCGCTGGCGATATCTTCCTGCGCGACGAGAGGATCAACGATCTTCCCCCTCAGCAGCGCAGGGTCGGCTTTGTCTTCCAGAACTATGCCGTCTTCTGGTACGCTACGGTTTATGATAACCTGGCTTTCGGCCTCAAAATACGAGAGGTCCCTAAAAAAGAGATTGACCGGAGGGTTCAAGAGATCGCTGAACGGTTTGAACTGACCCCCCTTCTGAAAACCAAAGCCTCCCGCCTGAGCCTGAGCGCCATGCAAAGGGTGGCCCTGGGCCGAACCCTGCTGACCGAACCCCAGGTGCTCCTCCTCGATGAGCCTTTGAATAACATCAGGCCGGGGCTGCGAGAACTCATGCGGGCGGAACTGAAACGGCTGCAGAAACAACTGGGCCGGACCATGATCTACATCACCCACGACCAGGAGGAAGCCATGACCTTGGGTGACCGCATCCTGGTCATGAACAAGGGACGCGCAGAGCAACTGGCCAGCCCCCGACAGATCTACCACCACCCGGAGACCCTCTTCGTGGCCGGATTTATCGGCCGTCCTCCCATGAATTTCCTGGAGACCCGATACCGGGTGGAGGGCGAACGGGCCTTCCTGGAACGAGGAAGCCTGCGTTGGGATGTAAGCGAGAAGAAAACCATCATTGAGGGGAAGGCGCAGGGAGATCGGATCATGCTGGGCATTCGACCCGAACATATCCTGCCTATAGCAGAGGCCAGGGGCAGAGGGCTCACAGGCCAGGCTGTGCCGGTTAAGGTGGACCTGGTCCAGCCGCTGGCCCGCCAGAAGATCGTGGACCTCAAGTTGGAGGAGCAGGTCATCAAAATGCTCGTCCCCAGCGCGTGGCCTATCGCTAAGGGAGAAGAGCTGGAGGTGATCTTCGACCCCAAGAAAATGCATCTTTTTGACCAGAGAACAGAAAGGGCAATTGTCTAGTGGCTTCGGTTAAAGTTGAGCAACTTCGGAAAGCTTACCGCGGTGTGGAAGCCGTGAAGGGCATCAGCTTCATGGTGGAGGATGGCGAGTTCTTCTGCCTCCTGGGCCCACCGGGGGCCGGGAAGACGACGATCCTGCGCATCATCGCCGGCCTGGAGAAACCCGACCAGGGGGAGATCTACCTGGGAGGAGAGCGGGTCAACGATGTCCATCCTATGGACCGCGACGTGGCGATGATCTTTGAAGACCCGGCTCTCTATCCCCACATGACGGCTTACGACAACCTGGCCCATCCCCTCCGCCTGCGCAAATTACCCAAGGCGGAGATCCGACGCAAAGTGCAAGAGGTGGCGGAGGTCCTGCACATCACCCACCTCCTCGACCGCCGGCCCGACACCTTCAGCGGGGGAGAACGGCGGCGAGTGGCCATCGGCCGGGCTCTGGTGAGACGGCCCAGGGTGCTGCTTCTGGACCAACCCCTGACCGACCTCGACGCCTGGCTGCGGCAGGAGATGACCGGCGAACTGAAAAGGCTGCAGCGCGAGATGGGCCAGACCATGATCTATGCCACCCATGATTTCGAAGAAGCGGTGACCATGGCCGACCGGATCATGGTCATGAACGAAGGGAGGGTAGAACAACTGGCCACGCCGGAGGAAGTCTATGACCGGCCCCAGTCGGCCTTCGTGGCCAGCTTCGTGGGTAGCCCGGCCATGAACCTGATCCCTTGCCAGGCCGAACCCCAGGATGGCGGCCTCGTTCTGAGTTGCGCTGCCTTTCGCCTGCCTCTCACCCAAAAGATAGGAGCAGAGCTGACATCACAGGAGTTGCTTCTGGGCATCCGACCGGAACATGTGACCATCGTTGAGGGTGTCGGCGAGGAGAGCCTACCGGCCACGGTGGACATCGTCCAGCCTCTGGGAGATGAGCAGATCGTGGACCTGAGCCTGAAGGATGGTACCGTGATCAAGATGATCGCCCCTCTGGAGCTAGAGTTAACCCCGGCCGACCAACTGACGGTGAGTTTTAGTCAGGACAGGCTTT
>JBBIJG010000389.1:0-3287 GCA_037446095.1 Caldilineae bacterium | reverse complement strand
CTAAATCGCCCTGGAATAGCCTGCTTCAGCGGGCAGTGGCGAAGGTAAAAGCTTTTGCTCTGTGACCTTGCATTTTCACGAGGGCTTTGGTAAAATCATAGGTGGGCCTGCCCGGGATCTGGTAAAGACCCAGGCCAAAGACGGGGAGAATGGAATGAGCGACTTCTATCTGGGCAAACGATACGACCCTCAAAGGAGAAAGGTGCTCGATGAGCCCGTACTCTATGAGAGCCGCGACCTGACCACCCACGCTGTCTGCGTCGGTATGACCGGCAGCGGCAAGACCGGGCTGTGCATTGACCTCCTGGAAGAGGCAGCCCTGCAAGGCATCCCGGCCATGGTCATTGATCCTAAAGGCGATATGACCAATCTGCTCCTGACCTTTCCCGAACTGCGCCCCCAAGACTTTCGCCCCTGGGTCAACCTGGACGATGCCCGGCGCCGGGGGCTGAGTCCTGATGAATACGCCCAGGAGGTAGCCCGTACCTGGGCCAGGGGCCTGGAAGAATGGGGCATCGGTCCAGAGCGGCTGCAGCGGTTGAAAGACGCCGCCGAATTTGTCATCTACACCCCCGGTAGCGAGGCCGGCCAACCCGTCAGCATCCTGCAAACTTTCGAGGCTCCTGCCCTCTCCTGGGATGAGGACGAGGAACTGTTAAGGGAGAAGATCGCCGGTACCGTCTCGGCCCTTCTGGCCCTCATCGGGGTAGAGGCAGACCCCCTCAAGAGCCGGGAGCATATCCTCCTGGCCAACATTTTCGAGGAAGCCTGGCGTAAAGGTGAGGACCTGGACATGGCCCAACTCATCCTGCGCATCCAGAAGCCACCTATGGCCAAACTGGGCGTCTTCCCCGTCGAGACCTTCTTTCCCGAAAGGGACCGCCTGGAACTGGCCATGGCCCTCAACGGCCTGCTCGCCACCCCCAGCTTCGAGAACTGGAGCGAAGGCCAGACTCTGGACATTGACGCCGTTCTCCATACCTCCACAGGCAAACCCAGAGTGTCCATCTTTTACATCGCTCATCTGAGCGACGCCGAACGGATGTTCTTCCTAACCCTGCTTTTGGGGCAGGTTCAAACCTGGCTGCGTGCCCAGTCCGGCACCACCAGTCTGAGAGCTATCCTCTATTGTGACGAAATCTTCGGCTATTTGCCCGCCCATCCGGCCAACCCTCCCTCCAAGCCCCCCCTGCTGTACCTCCTCAAACAAGCTCGTGCCTTTGGCCTAGGGCTGGTGTTGACCACTCAGAACCCCGTTGACCTGGACTACAAAGCCCTTTCCAACGCGGGCACCTGGCTCATCGGCAAGCTACAAACCGAACGGGACAAGCTGCGGGTACTGGAGGGTCTGGAAGGGGCCCTTTCCGCAGCGGGAACCCCGGCCGATCGCGCTTACCTGGACCAGCTCATCACTTCCCTGGAATCGCGGGTTTTCCTGCTGCACAACGTCCACGCCGACCAGCCCCTCGTCTTCCAGAGTCGTTGGGCCATGTCTTACCTGCGAGGGCCTCTGACCAGGGACCAGATCAGAGTATTGGTTAGCCCAAAGGCTGCCATCTCCCCTGGCCGGCCATTGAAAGAGGTCGTGAAGGAAGCCGCTGCTGCCCCGGCCCAAGCTGAAACCCCCGGTCTCTCAGAGTTACCACCTCCATTGCCCTCCTCTATCCCGCAATATTTCCTGCCGGTGAACGTTTCGTTAGAATGGTCCATCCGGCGGGCGGAAGAAGAAAGGGGGACCACCATAGTCTATCAGGTCAGACAACTGGTGTACGAACCCGCTTTGTTAGGTCTGGCCACCATGTACTTCACCCACATCCCAAGTGGCCTCTCGGAGAAGAAAACCGTTGGCCGCCTTATCTACCCCCGAAAAGGAGACGTAGTGGATTGGAGCGAGGGAGAAGTGGCCATTGCGAAAGAAGCGCTTTCAGCCCGACCGGCCCAGGAGGCCCTTTTCGCCGACCCGCCGCAGGAGTTGAATGATGTCCGTCGTCTCAAGAGCCTGGAAACCGAGTTCGTCAACTATCTCTATCACAGCGTCTCCTTGACCCTCCTCCACAATCCCAGGCTAAATCTCTATTCAAAACCCGACGAAACGGCCAAGGGGTTCCAGCGACGCTGCCGGGTGGAAGCCAGCGAAAGGCGCGACATGGAGGTGGACGAGCTCAAGACACAATACCAGAAGAAGCTGGAGCAGGTGGAAAGCAGGAAGCGACGCGAGGAAAGGGAGCTGGCTCAAGACGAAGCTGAGTACGAGGCCCGTAAACGCGAAGAGATGCTTTCAGCAGGTGAATCCGTGCTGGGCTTCCTGACAGGCCACCATTACAGACGGGCCATTTCCACTGCCAGCCGCAAACGTCGCCTGACCCAACAGGCCAAAGCCGATGTGGAAGAATCGCTGGAGGCTATAGAAGACTTCGAGGCCCAGATGCAGGACCTGCGGGAAGAGCTGGAGGAGAAGATAACAGAAGTCACCGCGCGTTGGGCGGCGACCATTGATGTCGTGGAGCAAGTCGAGGTCAGGGCGAAGAAGGCCGACATCACTGTGGACGCCTTTGGGCTGGCCTGGGTGCCCTATTGGCGGGTGACCTATGAGGAGGAAGGAGCACCGCGCCAGCTTTCGCTGCCAGCATACGGGGTTGTTTCTTTTGCCAGATCATGAGGACGGGATTGTGCTCCGCGATACTGGCGAGACCTCGCTGAAAAAGCCAAAAGGTGGCATGGCCTGATGCGGAGCGCTGAGGGATGGCAACGGACAAGATAGCATTGCGAAGGCACTACGGAGGCTGAAAGACAACCTTAGGAGGCAAATCATGATCAGCGATTCTCAACTCGAGGCCCGTAAACATCTGGCCATCGAAATGGTCCTTGAAAGCGAAGGACTGACCGATGACCTGCAAGACGATGAGGCCGAGATCCTTTTGGATTGGGGGCTGGCTCAAGCTGAGGCCTATGCCCTCGCTACCCAAGAAACCGCCAATGAAGAAGAAGCCCGCCTGGCCATAGACCAGGGGGTGAGAGTGATACGGCGAGCGATGAGATGTATCAATGACCTGGTGGCTGAGAGAATGGACCTGAGCGATGGAGAGATGGTAGAAGATTTGCTCCAGTTGGTTTCCCTGGCCAGGGAACTGCCCCGTATCCAGGTCACTGCCAGCACGGAAGAAGACACGCTGGAGGAAGAAGAGGAGGAGGACTTTTGAAAGGCCATGTCCCGGCTCCATCGGGTAAGAAGGAGGGCCTGTGCGGCGTGATAGACCGCTACGAAGGCGACTACGCCGTGTTAGCCT
>JBBIJG010000388.1:566-3293 GCA_037446095.1 Caldilineae bacterium | reverse complement strand
TGAACAACGTCAAGAGACATTCCCGCGCCTCGCAGGTTGTGACCACTGTGGAGTTTAGCGATGACCGGGTCAGGTTGACCGTCAGGGACGATGGCCGGGGGTTTGAGCTTCCCGACAGGATAGGGGACCTGGCCGAACGGGGCAAGCTGGGCCTGCTCGGCATGCATGAGCGGGCGCGGCTCCTGGGCGGTACCTTGACCATCCACTCGAAGCCGGGTGAGGGGACGACCGTGGTGGTGGATGTGCCGGTGTAGCGCTGTCAATCCCGCCTCGGAACACCAAAGGTGGGGCCTGTCAACAGGCAGACGGATTCGCTGCGCAAGCTCCCCGTCGGACCCGATTTGCCTAAATTGGGCCAGGGGAGTATAATTTCTATCAAAGGGAAAGTATGAAGCAATACCATGGCTTGACCGCTGAGATGTATAGGGCTGTGATCGCAGTGGTGGATGAGCGGGTGGAAGCGATACGCGTCACTCGCCAAGACTTCGATCAACTGAATCGCACGGTTGGCGAGTTGGCCCAGGCCCAGGCACGCACCGAAGAGCGGATGGGCGGACTGGAAACGGCCATGCAACAACTGGCTCAGGCCCAGGCGCGCACCGAGGAGCGGGTGGGCCGGCTGGAAGAAGGGCAGATTGCGCTCCAGCAAAGCCAGGCCGCCATGCAGGCTGCCATCCGTGACCTGGCCGAGGCCCAGGCGCGTACCGAAGCCGCTATCGGCAGACTGGGCGAAGATATCGGCTTTGGACTGGAGGACGTAGCGCGCCTGCTCCTGCCCCCTTATCTCCAAAAGCATTACGGGATTCATCTGGAGGGCCCCGCTGGGGAAGAACTGCAACGACGCTTTTTCCTATTGCCGGACCAACCGCCGTTGGAGATCAACTTGTATGGCGAGGGGCAGCGCGACGGACGGAGAGCGGTTGTCCTGGGTGAGGCCAAGGCCCGCATCGGCGGAGGGGTGGTGAAGGATTTTGCTGACGTCCTGGCGCAGGTAGAGCCGTTGGTAGAGGGTGAGGTGTGGCGAGTGATGTTTGGTTACTACATCCACCCTTCGGCCCAGCCGGTGGCCCAGGAATACCAGATTTTGCTCATCGCTTCATATCAGCGGTGATGAAAGCCCTGGTGTCTTCATCTCGGGGGACTTTATAGGTCTGCCAAGACTGCGCCCCGTGCAGAGCCAACCAGCAAAAAAGACAGCGTACATCCGGATCGTATTCCGCCAACAACCTGGCTACCGGCCACAGGGCCTGTTCGCGCTCGACAATCATGGTCTCCATACGTCATCACCTCGCCTGATAAAAGATCAACCGCACTTCAATTATACCCCACAACAAACAAAGGGCAAGGGGACCTAAGCCCTTGCCCTTTCGTGTCCTTTCGCGCTTTAGTCTCTCATGCCCCTCATGTTCACAACTGCCCACCGAAGACGACCACTGCCCGCAGGACCAGCCCGCCAAAGAGGGTACAAAGGGCCGGGAGCAGTGCAGTCACATGGACTGCCCTCGCTTTCCTCAGGGCTACGAATTCCAAACCCAGCGGGATGAGCAAGCCGATGAACACGACCCCTACCCAAAAGAAGGGGCTCAGAGTACCGGAGAGGAGAAGGCTTGCCGACAAGGCCGCATCAGGCGTAGAGAAAACGCTCAGCCAGAGGAGGTATCCTGTGAGAGCCACCGCCTCGATGACTATGACTACGGTATCGGCCTTGCCCAGCCTGGCCACTGCCTCGGTCGCTGGGGTTTCACCCGCTTCTCCGAAAAGCTCGCGCAGAAACGGACCTATCCTTGTCGAGGTGACGACCAAAAGGGCAGCGATACCCGTCGAGACGGCCGAGGCGACGAAGAGAGCAGGCAGAAGCAGTGCCCCTCTCCACAAAGCCTGGTTGGTGGCACTCAGCAGAACCCCGGTGTAGGCGATGAGCAATGTCGCCAGGACAAAGGCAACCCAGCTCAAGACGTTCACCACGGGCACCAGAGGGCGCAGCACGGAAGCGATGGCGCCCAAAGGACCCTTTTCCTCGGCAGGGAAGACCTCTGCAAACCACAGGGCGATCATGGCCACGCCGATGACCGACCAGATCAGCAGTATCCAGCTACCCATGGACATAGGCGAGCCCGGCCTGAAGCCGGTGAACAGATGCCAGGAACGGAGCTGCTCACCCAGGTCCAACACTAGGAGCAGAGACCCCAGTAGACCGGCCGGGACGCCCAGGTAAACGGCGAACCTCACCCATTCCTTGTATCTGCCGCCGCTAAGGCGATTCGCCAGGAAAGCAGCGAAATAAGCCCCTCCGCCAAGGCCGGCTAACCAGAGATAGATCGCAACTTCCCATTTCCAGAGCATTATCCCTCACCTCCTTGAGAGACCTCTTTCACTGCCACTTCCTCCTTGCGTCTGAAAAGCAGCCAGAAGGGTACAGCAGCTATCACCCCAGCGGTGACGAGTCCGCCCAACCACTGCCCCAGCACGTTCTTCGTTGCGAATCGCGGCACGT
Source organism: Caldilineae bacterium (assembly GCA_037446095.1). GTDB lineage: Bacteria > Chloroflexota > Anaerolineae > E26-bin7 > E26-bin7 > E26-bin7. The sequence goes on along the minus strand of JBBIJG010000388.1, from coordinate 799 downwards.
CGGGCAGGCCATACAACGAGGCCGGTTCGGGGAGGATACACATATACCCCAGACCGCCTAGCTCGCTCTCCCCGTAGAGAAAGGCCCGAGGATTGCCGCTATCTCGTAAGGTTTGCACCCGCTCCTTGGCCGCAGCAAGGATCTCGGTGCGGGGGCCGAAGGAAAGCGCCCCTGCAGGGCAGGCTTCAGCACAGGCCGGCCACTGGCCCTGGGTCACCCGATCTATGCAGAAG
>JBBIJG010000388.1:0-538 GCA_037446095.1 Caldilineae bacterium | reverse complement strand
CGTACCTTTCGGCTCACCGACATGGGGCACATCGTACGGACAGGCCGCCACGCAGTAGCCGCAGCCGATGCACCAGGCCTGGTCAATCAGGACATACTCGCCCTGATGATGAGCTGCCCCTGTGGGACATACCGAGGCACAACTGGCCTGGGTGCAATGCATACATTGATACTTGATGAAAGGTCCCACCACCTTGCCACTCTCTGTTTCTCTGAGCTTGATCAGCGTCCAGGTGGTTGCCGATAAACCAAGGGGGCTTTCATAGAGTTCCTGGCCCTCGGCCGATTCCGGCGGCAATTTGTTCCACCGCTTGCAGGCCACCTGACAGGCTTTACAGCCGACGCATTTGGTCGCGTCGTATACCATAGCCATGCTTGCAGGGGAGGCAGCTACTTTCTGTGAGGCTGCCATGTTAAGGAATAGGGTACCTGCGCCGCCGGCCGCGGACCATCTCAGGAAATCCCTTCGATTCACTCGCATAGCCATCCTCCTTCTCTATCGAAGTGCAGACTTCGGAAGTCCCCAGGACTTCCGAAGT
>JBBIJG010000387.1:0-3298 GCA_037446095.1 Caldilineae bacterium | reverse complement strand
CAGGTGGTGGAAGACATGGGCCTGAAGGTATTACATGACACCGAATTGTTGGCAGAGTTGATCGAGCAAGGGCGATTGAAACTGAAAGAGTTCCCCGAGACCGTCACCTACCACGATCCCTGCGACCTGGGGCGCAAGAGCGGCCTGTACGATCCGCCTCGACGGGTGCTGCAGGGCATCCCCGGCCTCCGCCTGGTAGAGATGGCCGACAACCGCCAGAACGCCCGCTGTTGCGGTGGAGGTGGTAATCTGGAAACCATAGACCGCGCCCTCTCCGAGGCCATTGCCGCCCGTCGTGTGGCCCAGGCCCTCGCCACGGGGGCCGGGTATCTGGTGAGCGCCTGCCAGCAATGCAAGCGCACCCTGGCCGGCGCGGTGCGACGGGAGAAGGCCCGGCTGCGGGTCATGGACATCACCGAGTTGGTGGCGAGGACCATAGACGTATGAACGCACAAATCATTGAAGAACTACAAAACATCGTCGGTCTGGAGCAGGTGCTGACCTCTCCCGAGGACCTGATCTGCTACTCCTACGATGGCACCTTCACCGAGCACCAGCCCGATGTGGCCGTCCTGCCGGCCAACACGGAGGAGGTCTCGGAGATACTGAAGGTGGCCTATCGGGAAGAGATTCCCGTGGTGCCCAGAGGTGCGGGCAGCGGCCTGGCGGCCGGCTCAATCCCCTTTTCCGGCGGCATTGCCCTCAGCCTGACCCGCATGAACCGTATTCTGGAGATTGACCACGATAACATGATGGCTACCACCCAGGCCGGGGTAATCACTGCCGATCTGGCGGCAGCAGTGGAGGCGGAAGGGTTCTTCTACCCGCCGGACCCGGCCAGCATCAAACACTCGACCATCGGCGGCAACGTCGCCACCAATGCCGGTGGCCCCCGCTGCCTGAAATACGGCGTTACCGGCGACTATGTCATGGCCCTGGAGGTAGTGCTGGCCGATGGCCGGGTTTTCCGCACCGGGGGGAAGGCCATTAAGAACGCGACCGGCTACAACCTGCGACAACTCCTCGTTGGCTCTGAGGGCACTTTGGGGGTCGTGACCGAGGTGACGGTAAAACTGCTGGCAAAACCCCAAGCCAGGCGTACGGCTCTGGTCACCTTCCCCAAGCTGACCGATGCCAGCCGGGCCATCAACGCCGTGCTGGGCGCAGGCATCCTGCCGGCTACCCTGGAGCTGATGGACGAGACAGCCATTCACTGCGTGGAAGACTATCTGCACCTGGGGTTGCCCCGTGAGGCCGAGGCCATTCTGCTCATTGAGACCGATGGCAACGAGCCCGACGTTCAGCGTGACATCGAGGCTGTGGCCGACATCTGCCGCCAGAGAGGGGCCAGCGAAGTCAAAGTGGCCACCACATTGGCCGAGAGCAACGAGTTATGGCGGGCGCGGCAGTCCGTCTCCCCATCGCTGGGCCAAAAGCGGCCCAACAAGCTGGGCGAAGACATCACCGTGCCCCGCAGCGCCATTCCAGAAATGATCGCTCGCCTCAAGGCAATCTCCAAAAAGCACGACCTGCCCATCGTCATCTTCGGCCACGCCGGCGATGGCAACCTGCATCCCAATATCCTGTTTGATAAGCGAGATGAGGAAGAGTGGAGGCGGGTGGAGCAAGCCGTGGGCGACATCTTTGCCGCCGCCGTGGAACTGGGCGGAGCCCTATCTGGCGAGCATGGCGTGGGCACCCTGAAGCGTCCTTACCTGGCAATGAACCTCGGTTCCATTCCCATAGACGTCATGCGCAGCATCAAAAAGGCTCTCGATCCGAAAGGGATTCTGAACCCGGGGAAGATTTTTCCCCAATAGGGGCGATATATCCATGACCTCTGTATTTCATGCTGAGCTAAACTCTTGGCGCAGGGCCTCCGCCACCCGAAAGGGGTCACTGGCGATGACGCTGGCGGCGTAAAGTTCCATTGCTCCGATGTCGGACGTCCTGTTGTTGGGATCACCCCGATCCACAATGCGTACCACCATTGGGAAGCCGCTCCAATCCTCCTCGGCCTCGGCGATGGGCCTGCAGTACAAAGCCAGGTTGAAGCTCTGCACCCCCAGGCGCTCAATAAAACACCGGAGCACCCGGTAGATAGAATCCTTGAGGTCCGAAGCCAGCTCTTCGGAGATGAGCAGGACCTCTTTTTCTTTGATCGGCGTCAGGTAAGCCAGGATGCGGGTATGGCCGTTCTCCAGCGCCAGGCCGAGTACCTGGTGGACGAGGTACAGGTCGTCGAAATAATTGGTACCATGAGTTCCTTGATAGCTCAGAGCCGAACGCCGCAGATGTTCCACCCTGGCGTAATGCATGTCTCGGGAGAGGGTCATCTGGGCATGGCCGTGGAGGATGGACGCACCGCCCTTCCAGAGGCAGTTCCATAAAAAGAAGAAGTAGCGGGCTTCCCTGTCCACATCGTGGGCTTTGTGCGCCCAGGCCAGAGCGGTGTCCAGGTAGTCACTCACCTGTTCCGCTGAGAAAACCAGGGGGTTGTGTTCATCAAAGACCACCACACCATGGAAGCCGTCGTACTTGGCTACGTTGCTGGCGGTGATGGCGTGTTGGCCTCGCACGCGGCCAAAAACGTCCGCCGGAGTGCCCTCTAGAGGCTTGCAGAAGGGATCGCTCAGATTGTCTTCGATGACCTTCTGCAAATTGGCGCTTTGTTTCGCCTCCATGGGACGGCTGGCCCGCAGTTCGTTGAAGAGAGAGCCTTCCATGGTAACCAGATTGGTGATCTTGACAATGTGCTGGCTCTTCACGGCTTCTACGGAACCAAAGTAACCCTCGATCCACTTATGCATGGTCTCTGGTGGGTCCAACTGCCCCATCGTGGTGCTGAGGCGAAAGATGCGATGGAAACGAGTCTGATCGTCCCCGGGCAAGGTGGCGATCAACTGGCTGAGGTTGGTAATGTTTTTTCCGGCACTCATTTCAGCAGCCTGAGGGAAACCCTGGGAATACCGCCGCCCCTGCCACCATCCGCCACAGTTTGCGCACCACCTTACGCGGTGAGGCGTACCGTTTCCAGTAGTAGCGAGCCGCCCGCTTGAGTTGATTGATGGGTCTGCGCCGCTGCGATTCTTTGAGGGCCCACTTCAGGAACCGATAGTCGTGCCCCTTAATTTTCGGTTCGTCAGGGTTGCGGCGGTAACTATCGTGGCTCTTAATTAGTGACAGATCGTTTTCCACACAGTAGGTATATAGGTCGCTGCCTGGATGTGGGGTATAAAAGGCTGGGCTGTAATAATCGGGGTCAATTTGCTTCAACATACTGATGGTTTCCATGACC
>JBBIJG010000386.1:0-3298 GCA_037446095.1 Caldilineae bacterium | reverse complement strand
TTCCCAGGGGGATCATCAACACTCCCAGGCCGATGCGCAAGAGGTCGGCAGCCGTGAAGTGCTCCGGCAGAGGTAAGGGACGTCGTGGCATCTTATGCTACCTCCCAGCGCGAGCGAAGCCCCCGCATCCGGTCGCGGCGGATGAGGGCTTGTTTGTACTCCTCCACCAACTCGAACTCCTCAGCACTGGTCAGCACCTCGATCTGCTCCTGCTCCCAGTCGTGGGGGACGCTGCCGAAAACGGGCAAGCCGCTCCTGCGGCGGAAGAAAACATAGTAGGCGATGCAGATCAGGACCCAGGCCGGACCGGCGATACGGCCAATTTCGTGGGTAATGATCACGGTAGCAAAGATGCTGCTCACCCCCAGAAAGCCCAGGAAGCCCAACACCGGTACCTCGACGACGCTGCCATCCTTCCGCCGCCACTTGATGTTGAGTGGGACCTTGTAGGGCCGCGGCGTGTACGGATCAACGAAACGCAAGCGGATCAGCGAGGTGAACACCAACATATAGCCTAAGGTAGCACCAAAGGCGTACAGGTTGGCCAGGGTGTCCAGCACCCTGGGCGTCAGGAAGGCAATGATGGTCAGGACGATCCCCACCCAGCCGAAGCCGACAATGGCGTTGCGGGGCGTGCGGTACTTGGGATGGACGTAACGGAACCAGGGGCTGACCAGCCGAAAGTGGCTCATGGAGAAGATCAGGCGCGAGTCGCCCATGACCCCCGTGTTTGAGGAGATGAACAGAATCGTTGCGCCCAGAAAGGCGGCAAAGGGCCCGGCCAACACGCCCAGGTAAGGGATGTGAGAGGCCAGGTAGGCAATAGGGTCGTGCTCATGAGCCCTGAACTCCTGCCAGGGCAGGATGCCCAGCCCCACGGTAGAGAAGCCGACAGCCAGGATGAAGACGGTGAAGATGAGCGCGATGGAGGTGCGGGGGATGACCGTGGCCGGGCGGCGGGTCTCCTGGGCTGCCTGGGATATGCTCTCCAGTCCTACGAAGGAGATAATCGAGAGGGAGAAGCCGTACAGGAACTGCCTCAGACTGGGGAACTCCAACGTCCACTGCTGGACCAGCAATTCCGGCCTCCAGGCCAGGATGAAACCAAAGACAACCACCGACATCTCCAGGATCAAATCCACCAGGCCAATGACCTCGTTGACCAGGGAAGACTCACGGATGCCGCGCACGTTCAGCCACAACAGAGAAGCGATCATCACCACGGTTTCGCCGAGCCACAGGAGATTGATGTTTTGGAAAGGTCCGATGGAGGCCACAAAATCCTGAAGGCGGACTCCAAAGTAAGGCAAGAAAAAGTTGAAATAGCCCGTGGAAGCGGTGGCAAAGAGGGCGATGTCAATGGTGTAGTCGAGGAGCAGAGCCACGCCAGCCACAAAACCCCAGAAGTCGCCCAGGCCCCGCAGCGAGTAATAGTGGCCTCCCCCAGCCACGGGATAGGACGAGGCCAGTTCGGTGAAGGCCAGGCCGATCATGATGTACACCAGGCCGGCCAGGGCGAAGGCCAGCGGTGCTCCACCCTGGGCGGCGCCGATGACCAGGCCCAGGGCCACGTAGATGTCGGCCCCCACGTCGGCGTAGCCCCAGGTGTAGGAACCCCAGATGGTCACATCGCGCCGCAATTCAACCTTTTCAGTGATTGTGGGTGCATTGTGATTCTTATCGTTCATAAAGTTCTCCTTGAAAAGTCGAGGCTTTAGTCCGTTATGGGCGAATTTCCCGTACAGAAAATCTACCACCAAGACACAAAGGCACGAAGCTTCTTTATTTCGTAACTATTCAGCCGCTCCCGCTGGATTTGTAATCCAGCGGGAAAACGGGCAGAATGTGAGCGGATTGGGGTGCTTTGGGCTTGGATTGCACATCCAAGCCGGGCAGGGTGAGCAGTTACTTTTTTCTTTGTGTCCTGATGACTTGGTGGTAAGATATCCTTAATTTGGTTCTGGCTCAGGGCACTATGCTTACGACATCAACGGCGAGGCAAACAAAAATGCCGTAGTCAGGATAATCAGGCCGGTCAAGACCCAGGCCAGCCCGTTTTGCCAGCGGGAATTCGTCCAGCGGCCCATGAGCCGCTTATCATTCACCAGCTTCAGTACCAGAACCAGCAGCACCGGCAGCAGGATCGCGTTTACCGATTGCGAAAGCCACATGAGTGTGAAAAGCGGTGTGCCAGGGATGAGCACTATGGCCACGCTGAGCACGATCATCCCTATGTAAAGGCCGTAGAAGAGGCGGGCCTCGCGGACAGGGTGATCCAGACCCCGCTCCCAGCCGAAGGCTTCCGAGACAGCATAGGCCGTGGATAGCGGCAGCACCGACGCCGCCAGCAGGGAGGCCGCCAGCAAACCCACCGCAAACAACCCCTTAGCCCAGACCCCGGCCAGCGGTTCCAGGGCCATGGCCGCCTGCTCAGCCGTCTCCACGCGGATGCCTGCTGCAAACAACGTGGCCGCCGTACAAATCACGATAAAAGCGGAGACGATGTTGCCCCACGCTGACCCGGTGATGACATCCAGCCGGGTATATTGGTATTCGTCCAGCCTCACCCCTTTGTCGGCTACAGAGGCCTGCATGTAGACAATCCCCCACGGTGTAATCGTTGTCCCGACGACGGCCAGCAGGGTGAGCAGGTAATCGGTTCCTCCCTGGAGGGCGGGTGTGATGGCCTGACGCAGCACTTCACCCCAGTCCGGACGCTCAATAAAAGCGGTGATGATGTAACTCAACGCCGCCAGGCTTAACGCCAGCAGCACTTTCTCCACATGGCGGTATGAGCCCCGTATCACCAAAAGCCCCACCAGCAAGGCGGCAAAGGGCACAGAGATATAGCGCGGCAGCCCAAACAACTCTGTGCCCGCCGCCACGCCGGCGAACTCACCGATCGTCGTGCCTAAATTGGCGATCAACAAACAGGCCATGGCCAGGACCGTGACCCGGACGCCGAACTGCTCACGGATCAGATCCGCAGCCCCCTTGCCGGTCACAGCCCCCATCCGGCCCGCCATTTCCATAAAAATGATTTCGCCAACGGTGATGACCAGGATGACCCACAGGAAGCGATAGCCGTAAGTAGAACCGGCCATGGAATAGGTGGCAATCCCCGGCGCGTCGTTATCGGCGCTGGCGGTGATCAGGCCAGGGCCTAACACGGCTAGTAACACCAGCAAGCGAACTCGGAGGGGTTTAAGGCGCTGCCAGAGGGTCATAGTCTCATCCCTGTGAGATCAACGGTACAGGTGGGGTAGACGTTTCTTCCATTTGGTCGGGATGATCTTGT
>JBBIJG010000385.1:0-3302 GCA_037446095.1 Caldilineae bacterium | reverse complement strand
GATAAGCCGGATACGGACCGGGTGGCCGTAGCCAAGGGCCAGGTCAAGATGAGCCCCGAAACCCTGACCCTTATCCAGGAAGGCGGGGTCGCTAAAGGTGATGTCTTAGCCGTGGCCCAGGTGGCCGGCGTGATGGCCGCCAAACGAACCCACGAGCTGATACCTATGTGTCACCCTCTGCTCCTGAACCATGTGGCCGTTGATCTCGAGCCACAAGAGGCGACTGCTTCTATCGAAATCACTGCTACGGTCAAAACCACCGGCAAGACCGGGGTAGAAATGGAGGCTCTTACCGCTGTCAGCGTGGCCGCTCTGACCGTTTACGATATGTGTAAGGCTGTAGACCGAACGATGAGGATTCAAGACATCCGCCTGGTCAGGAAGAGCGGCGGCAAGAGCGGAGAGGTGGTGTTAGAGTGAAGATGCGAGGTACTGTTGTCGCCGTCTGTACCAGCGATAAGAAGGGCATCCGCAAAAGGGATGTAGGGGAGGCTCAGCTTAAGGTTAATTGGGGGATCGAAGGCGATGCCCATGCCGCCAAATGGCACCGCCAGGTGAGCCTGCTGGCCATGGAAAGCATTGACAAGATGCGCCAAAAGGGCCTCAACGTGGGGCCGGGCAGTTTTGCTGAGAACCTCACCACTCAGGGTATTGACCTGTTGGCTCTGCCCATCGGTTCACGGGTGCGCATTGGCTCTGAGGTCGAACTGGAGGTCACCCAGCATGGCAAGCTCTGTCACGAACGCTGCGCCATCTATTATGCCGCCGGCGACTGCGTCATGCCCCGGGAAGGCATCTTTGCCAGGGTGCTCAAAGGCGGCCGGGTTAAAGCAGGTGACCCCATCGCGCCCGTGGATGACGATACGGCCCACCCGTCGGAGCCGCCAGAGGAGTGACGGAAAGAGCTCAGGAGAAGCGGTTTGATCCTGTGTTGCACTGCCTGTCAGCAGACTTATCCTTTGGACACGCGCCGCTGGCGTTGCCAATGCGGGGGCCTTTTCGAGCTCAAAGATGGGCCAGGCTTTGCCAGGGATAAGATTCAAAGGCAGGAACCCAGCCTGTGGCGGTATCAAGCCATGCTGCCTCTGGAGCGAGACGAGCCCATCGTCTCGCTGGGCGAGGGGTTCACCCCTTTAATCGAAACCGATGTCTACGGCCTGAAGATCCACTGTAAGGTCGAGTTCCTGTCCCCAACCGGCTCTTTCAAAGACCGGGGAACCACTGTCCTGATCAGCGTGTTGAACAGTCTGGGTATCCGGACGGTTGTGGGCGATTCCTCGGGTAACGCCGGAGCCAGCCTGGCCGCTTATGCCGCCCGCGCAGGAATGGCCTGTGAGATCTATGTGCCGGCCAGGGCTTCATGGCCCAAACGGGCCCAGATTGCTATCTATGGGGCCAGGCTTATAGAAGTAAAAGGCTCTCGCCAGGAGGTGGCGCGGGCTGCCCAGGAAGCCGCCCTGCGGGGCCTGTATTACGCCGGCCACTATTACAACCCCTTCACCCTCCAGGGTTTGAAGACCATCGCCTACGAGATTTGGGAGCAATTGGGCGGGCGTGGTCCCGACAATTTTGTCCTGCCCACTGGCCATGGCACCCTCTTGTTGGGAGCGTACCAGGGTTTCAGGGAACTGCTTGAGGCGGGCCTGATAGGCCGCCTGCCTCGCTTTTTCGCCGTGCAGGCTTCAGGTTGCGCTCCCCTCCACGAGGCTTACCGCCAGGGCGCCGACGAGGTGAGCCCTGTGGACGAAGGTGAAACGCTGGCCGAAGGCATCCGCATCGCTCATCCGGTGCGAGGCCAGCAGATTTTGACAGCCGTCCGGCAGACGCAAGGGGCGGTACTGGCAGTGGGCGACGAGCAGATCGGACAGGCTCACCGGGAGTTGGCCCAACGGGGACTCTACACGGAGTTTACCTCGGCGGCGGCCGTGGCTGCACTGAAAGAACTGCGTGACATCATCACTGCCAACCAAGTGACTGTCGTGCCTTTGACAGGCAGCGGCTTTAAGAGCTGATTGGTGTCCTTAGGGTTTTCAGGCAAGCTTTAAGAACCCCTGACTGAGGATGAGGAATACGTTTGCCAGGAGGCGGTTTGGCAAGAGATGTGCGGGTTGTCGTCACCGGCCTGGGAGTTATCTGTCCGGTAGGCCTGGATGTGCCGACGATGTGGCAGAATCTGGTGGCTGGTCGCTCTGGAATAGGGCCCATCACGCATTTTGACGCCTCGGATTTTGCAGTCAGAATTGCGGGCGAGGCGCGGGGTTTTGACCCTGTGGACTATATGTCGGCCAAGGAGGCGCGGCGCATGGACCGTTTCGTGCAGTTCGCCATTGCCGCCACTCAACAAGCTGTGGCTCAGGCCAGGCTGAACGTGGACCAGGCTATTGCCGACCAGGTGGGTGTCATAGTGGGAGCCGGCATGGGAGGCATCAATACCTACACCGAAGAGCTGAAGGTCCTGATGGAGAAAGGTCCTCGCCGGGTGAGCCCTTTCCTGATCCCGATGATCACCGTAGACGTGGCGGCGGTCCAGATCGCCATCCTGATCGGAGCCAGAGGTCCCAACCTGGGCCTCTCCTCAGCGTGCAGCACCGGTGCCGACGCCATCGGCCAGGCTTACGAGACCATCCGTCGTGGCGACGCCCAGGCTATGGTCGCCGGCGGTACCGAGGCGGCTGTCACCCCTATCGGGGTGGCGGCCTTTGACCGGATGCGGGCCCTTTCCCATCGCAACGAGGAGCCAGAACGGGCCAGCCGTCCCTTTGACGCGGAGCGGGATGGGTTCGTCATCGGCGAGGGGGGAGCTATCGTCGTTTTAGAGGATCTGTCCTTCGCCGAGAAACGCGGCGCGGAGCCCCTGGCCGAGGTGGTCGGCTATGCCCACACCTCTGATGCCGTATCCCTTGTGGCGCCGGCTGAAGGGGGGGCGGGCGCTGCCAGAACGATGGCTTTGGCCCTGAAGAAAGCGGGCCTGCACCCCGACGAGGTGGATTTGGTCAGCGCTCATGGCACCTCGACCCCTCTGGGTGATGTGCATGAGACCGTGGCGCTCAAGCAGGTTTTCGGCCCTCGCGCTTACCAGGTCCCCATCAGCGCCACCAAATCTATGACCGGCCATCTGCTGGGCGCGGCCGGAGCTTTGCAGGCCGTCATCACCGTGATGGCTATCCGGGAGGGCATCGTGCCGCCCACTATCAATTACACCACGCCCGATCCCCAATGCGATCTGGATTATGTACCCAACGTGGCCCGTCGCCTCCCTGTTAGGGTAGCCCTTTCCAACTCCTTTGGCTTCGGAGGCCACA
>JBBIJG010000384.1:1263-3306 GCA_037446095.1 Caldilineae bacterium | reverse complement strand
TCTGTTGCAGTGCATATATGGCCAGTGAGGTGAAGGAGTTTTTCCAGGTTCCGCCAGACAAGGTGGACGTGATCCCCAATGGCGTAGACATCCGCCGCTTCGATAGATGGAATGGCGTTGACTTGAGCCGCTTTCGTAGCCGCTATGCTTTGCCTGGGGAAAAAATCATCTTCTATGTGGGACGGGTCGTCTACGAGAAGGGTGTGCATATTCTGGTAGAGGCAGCCCCTCGCGTCCTGAAAGCTTACCCTGATGCCAAGTTTGTTGTGGTCGGCACCGGCGATATGCTCTCTCCATTGCAGCACCGGGCCTGGGAACTGGGGGTTGCGCCCAAGATTCTCTTCACCGGTTTCATCCCCGATGAGGAACGGGACCGCCTTTTCAAGGTGGCCGATTGTGCCGTTTTCCCCAGTCTTTATGAACCTTTCGGTATTGTGGCTCTAGAGGCTATGGCCGCTGGGACTCCGGTTGTCGTTTCGGAGGTGGGTGGGCTGAAAGAGGTCGTCCAGCACGCCGAGACGGGCATCACCGTGTATCCTAACGATGTGGACTCTCTGGCCTGGGGTATCCTTCACACTCTGGAACACCCGGAATGGGCTCAGGCCAGGGTGGCCAATGCACGGCGAAAGGTGATGGAAGAATACAATTGGGCTCGCATCGCCACCCGAACCTCAGCCATCTACCAACGCATCATCCAGGAGAGAGCGACGGCCGCCTGGTGATACTCTATAGGATAATGAGACTATTGACATCTCTTCCCTTCTCTGATATAATTGCGATTATGAATAGTAGGCCGCTTGGGAAATGGGCAACCAGAATCAAGGCCCTGTTCCGGGTGAGCCAGATGGAACGAGAGATGGCGCGCCTGTATCAGGAGAGCGAGGCGCGAGCGGCTCAGATTGCAGCGGTCAATCGGATTACCGGCGCCATCAGTTCCAGCCTGGACATCCAGGATGTCTATCGGACTTTTTTTGCCGAACTGAAAGCCATCGTCGGCTTTGATCGGGCCAGCCTGGCCCTCCTGGATGCTTCCGGAGAGAACCTGACCGTCCAGGCCCTGTCCGGGGAGATGAGAGATGGATTGACGGTCGGAGCCTCCCTGCCTTTAGCCGATTCCGTTCAGGGCTACACCGTGCTGAAGGGAGAAGCCCTGCTGCGCCGGAATCTGAAAAAGGAGTCAGGATTTGCTTTGGACAGGAAGGCTCTAGGGAGCGGCTTACTCTCAGACATCTCGCTGCCTTTGGTTTTCAAAACCCGGGTCCTGGGCGTCTTTACCCTCAGCAGCCGGAAACCGAATGCCTATTCTGAGCACCATCTGGAGCTCCTGCGCCAGGTGGCGGGCCAACTGGCAGCGGCCATTGAGAATGCTCGCCTCTTCGGAGAGTTGGAAAGGCGCCTGGACGAAGTCCAGGCCCTTTTTGCCGTAGGGCAGAGCCTGGTTACAACCCTCAATCTCGATAAAGTGTTAGGTTTGATCGTGGATGCAGCTTTAAAAACCATCCCGGTGGCTCACAAGGCGGTGATCCATTTCCTCGATGAAGCTAACGGGATGCTGGTGCCCAAGGCCGTCTCCCATCATGGTCAGGGAGCAGGCCGCTCGGCGAAAATGCGTGTGGGAGAGGGAGTGGCCGGGCGTGCGGTGGTGGAGAAGAGGGCCATTTACGTTCCGGACTCGAGGGCCGACCCTCATTTCGTGGACAGTGGCACAGATGTCAGGTCCCTCCTGGTGGTGCCCATGATTCTGGGCGAAACGGTGATTGGCACCCTAAGCTTAGACAGTGCCGAAGCCGCCGCTTTCACCCAGGACGATGAACGGCTCCTGGTCATGTTGGCCAACCAGGCGGCCATTGCCATCGAAAATGCCAGGCTCTATGGCGAAGCCAAACGGGCCAATGAGTTGGCGGCCCTGAACAGAATCGTAACGGCTATGACTTCCACCCTGGAACTGGATGAGGTGCTCACTTTAGCTATGCAAGGCATCAACGAGACCCTGCGCGTGGAGGCCGGTTCATTGTTGCTCCTGGATGAAGCGAAGGGTGAGTT
>JBBIJG010000384.1:0-1204 GCA_037446095.1 Caldilineae bacterium | reverse complement strand
TTGGGGCAGGGGGCGGCCGGCCGGGTGGTCATGGAGGGTAAACCGCTTCTGTTGCTGGATGCCCGGCAGGAGGACCAGTTGTCCTCTACCACGGCTCAACGCCTCGGCGTGGAGGCCAAGAGCGTCCTGTGTGTGCCTCTGGTTTTGCGGGAGAAAACCATAGGGGCCATAGAGGTGATTAACAAACAGGGAGGCCGATTTACCGGGGACGATCTGACCCTTCTCACTTCCATCGCCGCCTCGGTGGCCATTGCCATTGAGAACGCCAGACTCTACGCCGAGCTGAAGGATTTCGCCGCCGAGCTGGCCCGCTCCCAGGCTCAACTGATCCAGAGCGAAAAACTGGCGGCTACAGGGAAGCTGGCCGCTTCCATCGCCCACGAGCTGAACAATCCCCTCCAGGCAGTGCAAAGTTGTATCTACCTGGTGGCCGACCGGATTGGCCCCGATGACCCCAACCGCCAATATCTGGACATCGCTCGTGAGGAACTGGACCGCGTGGCCCGCATCGTGGGGCGGATGGTGGATTTCTATCGTCCTGCCAGTGAGGGTCGTATCCCAACCGATGTCAACGCTCTCTTAGAAAGTGTGGTGGCTTTGATCAGCAAACAGCTTCAACAAGGGAACATCGAAGTTAATTTGAAGTTGGCCTCCAATCTGCCCCGGATCGTTGCCACGGGCGACCATTTGAAGCAGGTTTTCCTCAATATGATCATCAACGCCCTGGAAGCCATGCCCCAGGGGGGGCGTTTAGAGATGGCCACCCGCTACATAGCGGGGCATAATGGCTCTCCGCCTTCCCCAGATGGTGGCTTTGTGGAAATCGAGTTTACCGACACAGGGGTTGGCATCCCGGAAGAACACCTGCATAACATCTTTGATCCCTTCTATACGACCAAATCTAAGGGCATGGGTTTGGGGCTTTCTGTCAGCTACAGCATCGTGGAGCGCCATGGCGGTCGTATTCATGTGCAGAGCAAAGTGGGTGAGGGGACAACCTTTATTGTCAGGCTGCCTGTGAAAGACGGTCGGTAAAGGGTGAGGTGCAGATGGATTACACGGCCCGAATTTTGGTGGTGGATGATGAGCAGCACGTACGAGTGACCCTCAAAGAAGTGCTCTCTCGCGAAGGCTATGAGGTCCTCACAGCAGGCAGTGGTCAAGAAGCCCTCCGACTGATGGGGGACACGGCTGTTGACTTGGT
>JBBIJG010000383.1:0-3312 GCA_037446095.1 Caldilineae bacterium | reverse complement strand
ATTGACCGCCGCTTGGCTGCTGCCCCACCTTAAATAATTACGCAACGACTCTAATATATTCACCTGAGCTGCGAATACCATAAACATTGTTAGCGCGCCTGCTGTACCCCCGAGGAGTACTGTCGGCCCAGTGTTGGGCTTCAATCTAGGATTTACCGCGTTATGGACAGACAAGAGGTCGTGAACCGTTTAGCAAGGGCACGTGCCAGGCTGCTGGCTGCTATCGAAGGTTTGAGCGAGAGAGATGACCACATTACCCGTGTGTGGGGTATGGACACTCCGAGAAGTGCTGGCGCACATTAGCGAATGGGCTGTGTGGGATCTGGAAGCGATAAGAGCCATCCAACAAGGGAAAGTCCTGATCTGTCCGTCATCTGCAATGTAGATGCCTTCAATAACTGGCTGGTTGCTGAACGGAAGAGGTGTTGGAGGGGCTTGAGCCGTGTGACGGGAGACTGTCACGCACGGTTCTTAGGGGGCGGGGAGGCAGTAATGCCTCCCTGCTACCCGGCGGTGATGGTCGGCACATATACAGCCCGTCATCCGTCTCATTGCCAGCTACCATCAGGGTCGCCAGGGGCACCCCCAGCGGGTCCAGGGCGCCCAACATCACCTTGAACTGAGGCAAGGCAGGGCGGTGATCTTTACTATGCCCGTGCTGGAACAGGGTGTTCCCTTCGGTGTCGTGATAGACGGCGGCCGTGGTGCTGTCCAGGCGCACTGGCCCAGGCTTGAGATCATACACCCGGATCAGGCGCTGACCCAGTCGTGTTTCCACCTCCTCCCATGTCTCGTCATCACTCAGCCGGCACACCACATCGGCCAGTCGATCATCGGTGAAGTCCTTCACCCCCACAGGCTCAGGAAGCAGCGCCGACAAGGTCTGGATTTGCTTCTCCGCCCAGGGCTCAACTTCGCTCATCCGGTGGTCGGCTTCGGAGAGGATGTAGCTCAGCTGTTGCTGATGCACCAGCAGGGGCAGGCCTATTCGTTCTGTGTAAATCTCTACTTCTGCTACAGTGGTAGAAGCTTACCCAATTTCGCTTTTTGCACGAGTGAACGATCAGTTATTGGAGTCAGCTTTCTGAGCATTTGCCTGTTTACGGGCAGACTATCGGGAGTAGAACGATGATGAAACCTGTAGACGAACAAATGGCGATCCTGATGCAGGGGGTTGAATTCGGCGATGAGCAGCTCAGGGAGACCATGGAGGCCGAATTGCGCGAGCGGTTAGCCGAGGGACGCCCCTTGCGGGTATACTGTGGCTACGACCCGACAGCACCTGATATCCATCTGGGACACACCGTCACCATGCGCAAACTGCGTCAGTTCCAGGACCTGGGTCACGAGGTGACCTTTCTCATCGGCAACTTTACCGGTCTGATCGGCGACCCCAGTGATAGGGATAGTGTGCGCCGACAGCAGACCGCCGAAGAGGTGATGACAAAGGCCCGAACTTATGCTGACCAGGCTTTCAAGATCTTGGATCCGAACAAGACCCTTATCCGTTACAACGCCGACTGGCTGGCCAAACTGACCTTCGAGGATGTCATCAAGCTGGCCTCCCATTTTACCGTGCAGCAGTTCCTGGCCCGTGACCGATTCGCCCAGCGTTACGAACGGGGCGATCCTATCTGGGTGCACGAGTTCCTGTACGCCCTGATGCAGGGCTATGACGCCGTGGCTATGAACACCGACGTGCAAGTCGGCGGCACCGACCAGTTGTTCAACCTGATGGCCGGACGCAAGCTCCAAGAAGTCTTCGGCCAGAAGCCTCAGATCGTCCTCACCATGCCGATCCTGGTGGGCACCGATGGCCACTTGCGCATGTCCAAGAGCACGGGCAACTACATTGGCATCAACGAACCCCCTGCAGAGATGTACGGCAAGGTGATGAGCATCCCCGACCACGCCCTGCTCAACTACTACACTCTGGTCACCCGCTTCAGCCCGGATGAGGTGGCGGCCGTGGAGCGTGGCCTGGCTGATGGCAGCCTGCACCCTATGGAGGCCAAAATGCAACTGGCACGGGAGATTGTGTCCATCTTCCACAGCGATGAGGCGGCAGCTCAGGCCGAAGCTCATTTCCAGCAGGTTTTCCGGGAGCGTGCATTGCCCAGTGAGATGCCCACCTGTCGTCCCCCCGCCTCAGAGATGAACATCGTTGACTTGTTGGTGGCCGCTGACCTGGCCCGATCGAAGAGCGAAGCCCGGCGGCTCATCCAACAAGGAGGGGTGAAACTGGATGGGGAGAAAGTGGACAGTATCGAATGGGTGGTCTCGGTCAAAGATGGTATGATCCTGCAGGTGGGCAAACGCAGATTTGTGAAGCTCATCTGGGATGAGTAGGGTGTGATCACCAGGGAGGGCAAAGATGAAAAAACGCAAGCAATGGTGGATCGTGCTGGGACTGGTGGTTGTCCTGGCCATAGGGGGGTGTGTTGGACTGGCGGCTTTAGTTCCACTGACTTTAAGCGGGAAAATAGAGTCGGGGGAAGCGGTCGCCATCGTGCGGGTGGAAGGGGTCATCCTCTCTGGCTCCCCGCCGGTCAGCCCCTTCAGCAGCGCCAGTGGGGCCTACTCTGAGCAGATTGTCGAGTACCTGAAGCGAGCTCAGGAGGATCGTTCAGTCAAGGCCATCGTCCTGCGCGTCAACAGTCCCGGTGGGAGCGTCGTGGCCTCGGACGAGATTTACCAACAAATGCTGAAAATGGAAAAACCCATTGTCGTCTCCATGGGCGAACTGGCCGCTTCGGGTGGCTACTACATCTCTGCTCCAGCCGACCTCATCGTGGCCAACCCGGCCACCCTGACCGGCAGTATCGGGGTAATCACCCAGGTGCCCAATCTGGAAGAGCTGATGGAAAAGATCGGGGTGGAGGTCGTGGTCATCAAGAGTGGCATCCACAAAGATGAGGGGAGCCCCTTTCGCGAGATGACCGAGGAAGAGAAGGCCATCTGGCAGGCCATCATTGACGAAGCCTATGGCCGGTTTGTGTCCATTGTGGTAAAAGGGAGGAACCTGCCGGAGGAGAAAGTCAGGGAGATAGCCGACGGCCGGGTCTACACCGGCCAACAGGCCCTGGAGCTGGGTCTGGTAGATGAGTTGGGCAACCTGCCGGAAGCCATTGAGCGGGCTGCTGAATTGGGAGGCATTAAAGGCAAGCCGCGCCTGGTAGAGTACCACCGTCCTCTGACTTTGTTCGAGTCCCTTTTCGGCTCCTGGGTCGGTCCCTGGCAGGCCTTCGACTTGGCCAGGCTGCTTGATCTGTCAGGCCGTCCCTCTCTGCAGTACCTGTACCTCGAACCATA
>JBBIJG010000382.1:0-3328 GCA_037446095.1 Caldilineae bacterium | reverse complement strand
CCCTTCCATCCTGTCAGCCGATTTCACTCGGCTGGGGGAGCAAGTCGCCGCAGCCGAAGCGGCCGGAGCCGACTTGATTCACATTGATGTCATGGACGGCCACTTTGTGCCCAACATCACCGTTGGCCCCCTGGTGGTGCAGGCGGTGAGGCAGGTCACCGGGTTGCCCCTGAGCGTACACCTCATGATCGAGGCACCGGAACGCTACCTGGCTACCTTCGCCGAAGCTGGCGCCGACGCGCTGACCATCCACGTCGAAACCTGCCCCCACCTGCACCGCACCGTCCAGCAAATCAAAGAACTGGGGCTCCAAGCCGGTGTCTCCATCAACCCGGCTACACCTCTGGTTTCATTGGAAGAGATCATGGCCTCTGTTGACCTGATTCTCTTGATGACGGTCAATCCCGGGTTTGGAGGTCAGGAATTCATCGAGAGTTCACTTTCCAAAATCCGGCGGCTACGGAACATGCTGACAGCCAGGGGGCTGACAGCGGAGTTGGAGGTTGACGGGGGAATCAACGCCGAAACGGCCCCCCGGGTCGTGGCCGCCGGAGCCAACGTGCTGGTCGCAGGAGAAGCTATCTTCGGAGCCAAAGAGGGCATTGCAGAGGCGATGCGGAAAATCAGAGAGAGCGTGCAAACGGTAGTCTCGCCTCGATGACAGTTCGGCATCGTATCACCGGGGAAGGAGAAGCCGGAAGGGAGTAATAAAACTAAGGAGGAGTCTGGTGAAATTGCAGGTGATCGTCACCTGAGAGGTGACGGTCACCCGAAGACCCGCGAGTAGGCGTAGGACTGGCTATTGAGGTAGGCAGGAGTTGCACCCTGAACTACCGTGTTCTAGTCATCGTTTTCAGGCACTTGGCGCAGACGTTCAGATGCTTGGTGACATGACCTTCAGTAATGGTCACCTTCTGGATATTGGGCCTCCATTGGCGCTTAGTCTTATGATGAGAATGGCTGACATTGTGCCCGAACTGAGGGCTCTTACCACAAAGATCGCATTTGGCCATTTGCTTTCCTTCCTTTCGCAAAACAGACTTCTGATCTCCGAACGGCCCATATCATACCACAATAAGCTATTCTGCGCAACTTCCTCTAGTGAGGTAAATGACCATGGTGGAAAAGACAAGCCTGGGCAAAATTGAGGTCTCGCCGACGGCTATCGCCAGCCTGGCCAGCCGGGCGGTGTTGGAAAGCTACGGCGTTGTCGGCATGTCTTCCAAGAGCCTGGGCAGCGGCTTGGCCAAGCTGCTCCGAGGCGATGCCCACAAGCGAGGCGTCGAAGTCAGGCTCGAGGGCAACGAGATCATTATTGACCTGTATGTGATCATCGAGTATGGCACCAGGGTTTCCACCGTTGCCCACAACATCATGAGCCACGTCAAGTTCGCTGTGGAGAGGGCTTTGGGATTGCCTATCGCCGAGGTCAACGTCCATGTGCGAGGACTGCGGGTGAGCAGTGAAGATTAAAGCTCAGCGGATAGGCCATCCGGGGCTGGATAGGCCAATCCGACCGGAGCCAAGATGGAGGTGGGTTGTTTTGGCAGATGAGACAACGCAGAAAGCAGACCCGATATTGAGCTGTGACGGGCAAGAGCTCAAAAGGCTTCTGGAGGCAGGCACCGCCTGGTTGGAGAGGCACAAAGACGCTATCAACTCCCTGAATGTGTTCCCGGTGCCAGATGGTGATACAGGCACCAACATGCTGCTCACCATGCAGGCTGCCCTGGAAGAGATAGCCAGGGCCCCCGACCATTCGGCCTCGGCCGTCGCTCACGCTGCAGCCCATGGGGCTCTGATGGGAGCTCGTGGCAATTCAGGTGTGATCCTCTCTCAGATATTGAGAGGAATGGCCAGAAGCCTGGACAAAAAGAGTGAATTTAACGCCCCTGACTTTGCTGCCGCCATGAAAGAAGCCACAGCCACGGCTTACAAAGGCGTGATTAAACCGGTGGAGGGCACTATTCTGACGGTAGTCCGCGAGGCTACCGCCGCCGCCGTCGCCGCCGCTGCGGAAGAGAGAGACTTGCGCCGGGTGCTGGCAGAAGTGGTGAATGAAGCCCGGGAATCCGTGACCAGAACGCCCTCCCTTTTGCCTGTGCTGGCCGAGGCCGGCGTAGTAGATGCGGGAGGGCAGGGGCTTTTCATCATCTTGGAGGGCATGTTGCGCTACATGCGAGGAGAGACGGTGGAATTGGCCCTGGCCCTGGAAACTGCTGTTGACCTCCATGTGCCGAGCGAGGGCGAGTACGGCTACGATGTGCAGTTCATCATCCGAGGCCAAAACCTGAACCTGGAAGAGGTCAGAAACACCATTGCCGCTATGGGGGAATCTACCCTGGTGGTGGGGGATTCCACCACGATCAAGGTCCATATCCACACCACAGAACCAGGCACGCCCCTCAACTACGGAGCCAGTATCGGCTCTCTGAGCAAAATCACCGTTGAGAACATGCAAGAACAGTATCAAGAATTCATCCTCAGTCAAGCCAAACCTTCCAGGCCCTTACCCGCTGTCAGTGCAGAGGAGATTGGTGGCATCGCCACCGTTGTGGTTGCCCAGGGTCCTGGCCTGTCACGCCTCTTCGAAAGCCTGGGTGCCAGCGCCGTGGTGTCTGGAGGGCAGACCATGAACCCCAGCACCGAAGAATTGCTCAAAGCCGCCGAGGCTGTCAAAACGGACCAGGTCATCATCCTGCCCAATAATGCCAACATCATCCTGGCTGCCCAGCAAGCTCAGAAACTCTCAAAAAAGGACATCCGGGTGGTGTCCACTAAAACTATCCCCCAGGGGGTCAGTGCCCTCCTAGCCTTCAACTATCAGGCTGACCTGGATACCAATGTCAGGGTGATGGAACGAGCGGCGGAGGAAATTCAGACGGTAGAGATCACCATCGCCACTCGTTCCGTACAGTTGAACAGGGTGAACGTGAAAGAGGGAGAGGTCATCGGCCTGTTAAATGAGACCCTGGTTGCCTCCGGCAATTCGCCGGAACAGGTTGTCGGAGAAGTGTTTCGGCAGATGAAAGCTGAAGAATACGAGCTCATCACCATCTACTACGGCGAAAACGTCACTTCAGAAGAGGCCAGGGCCCTGGCGGCCAGGATCGGCCAGGACTACCCGGAGCAGGAGATAGAGCTGGTCAATGGAGGGCAGCCCCACTACCTTTACATCATCTCGGTGGAATAGCCACGCTACGAAAGGCCACGGAAACGCACTCAGGGTGTAGGCGCGGATTCGGCTCCGCGCTGTTGACGCTACGTTCGGGGAGAAAACAATGGTCAAAGTAGTCACAGACAGTACCGCTTATCTGGAGCCGGGAGC
>JBBIJG010000381.1:0-3341 GCA_037446095.1 Caldilineae bacterium | reverse complement strand
GATGGTGACGATATGGGGAAACGGGTAGCCGGCTGCGCCAGTGAGGAAGAGCACCGCGAGCTAAGCCAGAACCTCGTGGGATTTGCTCAGCAAGCGCGAGAGGTTGTGGAGGAGCACCACGGACGCGCTATCTATGCGGGGGGCGACGATGTGATGGCCCTGCTCCCGCTGGGCCAGGCAATTCCCCGAGCCTGGGCTCTCGCCGAGGCCTTTAGCCAGACCGTAGCGGGCGGAACTGCCTCGGCCGGGCTGGTTTTCGCTCATCACCTCTATCCGCTGGATGCTGGTCCTGCGAGCGGCACGGGAGGCTGAGCGCCAGGCCAAGGATATGGAGGGCAAGAACGCCCTCTGTGTGCGGGTCCTGAAGCGCTCCGGCGAGCCGATAGATGTGCGCAGCCATTGGCAAGACCTGGATACTCTTTTTGAAGACCTGCGCGTATGGTTTGCCAGCGGAGCTCTCGCCTCCCGATTCGCCTATGAGGCGGCCACTAACCTGATCGTGCTGGAAGGCGAGATGGTGCGTGGCGAACTCAAGCGGCTGACTCAGCGCCATCGGGATACCAGGAAACCGAATCCACCCGAACCGACAGCCCTGGCCCAGCGATTGGCTGCCTGGGCGCAGAACCTGCCCGGTGGCGCTGAGGAGCTCACCAGATGGATCCTGTTGGCCCGCTTTGTGGCCCTGGGAGGTGAAGGATGAAACTGTTCCTAGAACCGATAGATGTCTGGCTCTTTCGGGACGGGCGTCCCTTTGACGCTTTGAGCGACCATCGGGCACGGAGTCTATTCCCGCCTTATCCGACGGTGATCCAGGGCATACTGCGTTCCCATCATCTGGTGGTGCGTGGGGTGGACTTAAGGGACCAAGAGGCGATCAAGGAAGCTGTGGGCACAGCAACGACTTACCCACCAGGCTTTCGGTTGCGCGGTCCTTTTCTGGCCCGTCGCACTTCTAACGGGATCCTGCGCTATTTCCCTCTTCCGGCTGATGTGGCCAGGAAAGGCAATACTTTCAGGGCGCTGATTCCGGGCAACCTTCCTTCCGGGGTCTGGTCGAGCACTCCAACCCCAAAAGTGCTGTGGCACGAAGGGGAACCGGCTGAACTGGAAGGGCAATGGTGGTTGCAAGAGGACACATTACGGGCTTATCTTGAGGGAAAAGAAATAAAGCTCAGCACGCAGGCCCAGGAAGAGGGGCAAATACTTCGGCAGAGCGCTCTCTTTCAAAGGGAGAATCGTCTGGGAATCGGACTGGATGATGCAACGCGCACGACAAAAGAGGGAGCCCTCTACGAGGTGGAATTCGTGCGGGTTGCCCCAAATGTAGGCCTGGAGGTACACGTAGAAGGACTAAACGGTTGGCCGGCCAAAGGTGTGCTCCGGGCCGGTGGCGAGGGGCACGGGGCATGCTTTGAGATCATAGATACGCCGGATTGGCCCTCTGCTCCTGTCCCTCTCCCTGAGCGTTTCAAAGTCTACCTGGCTACGCCAGCCTACTTCGAGGGTGGGTGACAGCCAAAGGATTGGCAGCGTTTCTTCGACGGCCGGGTAGAACTGGTAGCTGCGGCCATTGGGCGTTATGAGTCCCTTGGCGGCTTTGACCTGGCCACCAGCACCCACAAGCCCGCGCGGCGCTATGTTCCGGCCGGAAGTGTTTATTTCTTTCAGTGCCACGGCCAGGCTTCGCTGAAAGCGAACCTGGTCAATCAGGCCATTACCGACGACGGAGCCGAGATCGGCTTCGGCCAAATTCTCATCGGGAGGTGGTAAGATGTTTGAAGCAAACGGCATCCTTTTCATCTACGTGGAGACCCCATTGCATGCCGGGACCGGTCGTGGGTTGAGTGGGGTGGAGCTTCCCATCCAGCGGGAGCGGGTGACCGGCTACCCCATCGTCCAGGCCAGCAGCCTGAAGGGCCGGCTGCGGGCCGAGGCAAGGGGAAAAACAAGAGACAGCCCTACCGACGAAGAAAGAAGCCAGGGATGGCTCAGCACGGCCGAGTTTGAGGCCATCTTTGGCCCGGAGACCGAGCGGGCTTCCGAGCACGCCGGGGCGCTATCGCCAGGTGATGCGAAGATCCTGCTCTTCCCCGTCCGCTCCCTGGTCGGCGTCTTCGCCTGGACAACCAGCACCGACGTACTGGCGCGCTTCCTGCGCGATGTCGAAATCGCTGGCCTCAGACCGGAATGGAGTTTGCCAACAGAGCCAGACAGAGGCGAAGCCCTTGTTTCCGGCGGAGAGTTACTGGCCGGGGACAAGGTGGTGCTGGAGGAGTTCACCTTTAGCCACCGGCAGGACGATGCGGTCGCAACTATCGGCCAATGGCTGGCCGACAACGCTCTGCCCCAGGGCGATGAATACAACTACTGGCGCAAGGCCCTGCCTAAGCGGCTGGTCCTCCTACACCGAGATGTCTTCCGAGATTTCACCCTCTTTCCCACCGAAGTCGTCACCCGGGTGCGCCTGGAACCGGAAACGAAGACTGTGGCAGAAGGCGCGCTATGGACCGAGGAACAC
The DNA here is from genome assembly GCA_037446095.1 of Caldilineae bacterium. Taxonomy (GTDB): domain Bacteria; phylum Chloroflexota; class Anaerolineae; order E26-bin7; family E26-bin7; genus E26-bin7. The sequence goes on along the minus strand of JBBIJG010000381.1, from coordinate 823 downwards.
CTGCCGGTGGATACCTTGCTTTATGCCCCACTGATGGCTACTCCTACCCGGTCCAGGAATGGCGTCAAGCTGAGTGGGGCACAGGTGTTAGCCAAAGTCAATGGTCTGGGAATAAGCCGCACTGTGCTCGGTGGCGATGAGACCGTTGGGCGCGGTGTGGTGGCCCTGCGCTTTGTCCAAGGAGGTGCGAGATGAGCGTGCGACGCACAACGGAACAGGAGCGCGCCAAAGCCGCGTGGGAGGCCATCAAAACCGTTCGTGAAAAGCAAAAGGAATACCTGGCCCTGGCTCATAGCGCACCTGCCGATATCCAGACCAACGGGTTAGCGCAGACCCTGGCCTTCTGGAGGACTAAAGGCGAGTCCCACCATCAGGCTCTATACCGGCATCTCTCTACTTGGGTGATGAATCAGTTAAGCCATCCAGGCCAGAGCCTGCTGGAGTGGATTACTGATCCCAGTACTACCAGCGATCACTATCGCCGGGCGACCGTGGAGGCGATGGCCTTCCTGGTCTGGATCAAGCGCTTTGCGGAGGCGGAGTTGAAATGAATCCGAAGTATCCTCTGCCCGGAGACACGTTGAAGGTTCTCCAGCGTTTTGAACCCAACAAATGCTGGAATCCTGGGCTCCTCTTTTCTCGCTTTGTCCTAGATTTGCGTCAGGACAAAGAGAGGCGGCGAAAAGAGAGCCTGGAGATGGTTCAAAAGGCTCGCCCAGATCGGGAACTGCTCCAGGCGTTCCGGGAACGATGGCGTGCCATCGCGGCCTCTCAGCGAGCACATATTTTTGAGGCCACCACCGATTGGAGGCTCATTGTCGGG
>JBBIJG010000380.1:0-3341 GCA_037446095.1 Caldilineae bacterium | reverse complement strand
AGGGAAGAAAATGACGGAAACCAGAAGGGAAATGGGCTTACCTGTCAGAGCAGCCGATGTCGAGCCGGTGGAGATGGTGCCCGGTGCTTGGCGACGGACCCTGAGTTACGGCCAGCGGGTGATGGTGGTTCAGACTACTCTGGAGAAAGAGGTGGTCATCCCCGTCCATAGCCACCCTCATGAGCAGATCACTTACCTTGTCGAAGGCCGATTGTCTATGGAGGTCGGAGGGCAGACCCATATACTGGGCCCAGGGGATAGCCTTCTGTTACCTGGCGGTGTGGAGCATGGTGCGACGGTAATCGAACGGGCTCTGGTTATTGACACGTTCTCCCCACCAAGGGAGGATTACAAATAGCAGGCAAGTAGAAAGGGAAAGGAATGGTACGTATCAGATTGCGCCGTGTTGGCGCAAAGAAACAACCCAGTTACAGAATAGTGGTGGCTGACTCGGAGTCCCCCCGTGATGGCCGCTTCATCGAAACCATCGGTTTCTATAACCCTCGGACGGACCCACCGACCGTTGAGATTCAGGCGGAGCGGGCCCTCTACTGGCTTCAGCACGGAGCCCAGCCCAGTGATCCCGTGGCCAGAATGCTCCAGAACCTGGGCATCATGGACAAGTTCGCCAAGCTGAAAGCTGGCGTAGATATGGAGACCTTGCTGGCAGAGCTCGCCGGAGAGAAAGCCAGGAGGGCAGAACAAAAAGCGAGCCTTGCAAAGGCCACGGCTGAAGCCGGGGCGAAACCCGCCGCGGAGAGGATAACCGAGGAGGTTGAAGAAATACCTGCGGAATTAACCGTTGAAGAAGAGGAGCCCCATGAAAGAGCTGATTGAATACATAGCCAAATCGCTGGTGGACGACCCTTCCCAGGTCCACGTCGAGGAGATCGTGAAATCACGCCAAATCGTCTACCAACTGCATGTCGCTCCTGAGGATATGGGGCGCGTGATTGGCAAAGGGGGACGGGTAGCAAACGCTATGCGCACTTTGCTGCGGGTTGCGGCTGCCAGAGAGGGTAAGCGGGCCGTGTTGGAGATCAGCTAGAGACCTGTCCCATCCTGTGGGGTGTGGGGGTGTCACCTCCCTCACACCCCCTTTTTAGTCATCAGCCCCCACCTGAACAGGAGAATCGAGATAGGGGGTAGAAGCCCTGCCGTGTTGGGCGTTGGCGATGGCCCACTAACCCCATTTGAATTTGAGATGCGGACAAAGGATAGCTCCGAGCCTCGTTATCTGGTGATCGGTAAAGTAGTCGCCCCCTGGGGAGCCGGAGGAGAGGTCAAAGTGGCTCTTGAGACCGACTTCCCCGAACGTTTTGAGCGACTCAAAATGGTATATCTGGGGGAAGCGGCCACCCCTTTTGCGTTGGAAAGTTCACGGCTGCATAAAGAGCACGTCCTTCTCAAGTTGAAGGGCTGCAACCGGGATATGGCGGAAAAGCTTCGTGGCCAGTGGGTGCAGATACCCATCGAGGAAGCCATGCCTCTGGGCGAGGACGAATACTACGTCTACCAGATCATCGGTCTGGAGGTCTGGACCATGATGGGCGAGTACCTGGGTCAGGTCAGCGAAGTCCTCTTCACCGGCGCCAATGACGTCTACGTCGTACAGGGAGAGAGGGGGGAGATATTGATCCCGGCGGTGGAAGACGTGGTGCTAGAAGTTGACCTGGCCGACGGCCGACTGACGGTGAATTTGCCAGAAGGTCTGATGGATTGAACACCTTGACAAAGGGATGGACATTGTGGTATGCTTGTGGGTGGTTAGCCAAACCGGCGGAGGATGGCAGTGGGTGACGTGAAATACTGGGTAGGCTTCAACATCGTGCCAGGCATCGGGCCAGCTCGCTTCCAGGCCCTTCTCGATCACTTCGGCGACCTGGAGGCGGCCTGGCAAGCCCCCGCCTACGAACTGAAACGGGCGGGGCTGGACCGCCGTTCCATTGATAACCTCCTGGCGACGCGGCGGAGGCTCTCCCTTGAGGAGGAGATGGCGAAGATCGAACGGGCTGGAGTGCGGGTCCTGACCTGGCAAGACACTGCCTATCCCCCTCAACTGCGCCATATCCACAGCCCCCCACCAGTCCTCTACGTCAAAGGCGAACTCCGACCGGAGGACGAGTGGGCCGTGGCCGTGGTGGGCACCCGGCGGGCTACGATCTATGGCAAGGAGGCCACACGCACCCTCGTCAGCGATCTGGCCCGCAACGGTGTGACCATCGTCAGCGGCCTGGCGCGAGGCATTGACGCCCAGGCTCACCAGGCAGCTCTCCAAGCCGGGGGGCGCACGATCGCTGTCTGTGGCTCCGGTGTGGACATCGTCTACCCGTCGGAGCACAAGAAACTGGCCCAGGCTATCGTCGAAAGCGGCGCCCTGGTCTCAGAGTATGCTCTGGGGACCCCTCCTGAAGGGAGCAACTTCCCGCCTCGCAACCGCATCATCAGCGGCTTGTCCCTGGGAGTGATCATCGTAGAGGCCGGGGCAACCAGCGGAGCCTTGATCACCGCCGACTATGCCGCCGAGCAGGGCCGAGAGGTCTTTGCCGTGCCGGGCAATATCTTCCAAAGAGGGAGTCAGGGCACCAACAAGCTTATCCAGCAGGGGGCCAAGCTGGTCCTCTCGGTGGAAGACGTGCTGGAAGAGCTGAACCTGACCATGATCGGCCAGCAGGCCGAGGTGCGGGCCATTCTCCCGGAGAACGAAACCGAGTCGCTTTTGCTCAAGCATATCTCTTATGAACCCATCCACGTGGACGAGATCGGTCGTCAGAGCGGGTTGTCCATCGCCCAGGTGACCAGCACCCTGGCCATGATGGAGCTCAAGGGTATGGTGCGCCAGGTGGGGGGGATGAATTACGTGCTGGCCAGGGAGAGCCGGGTGGAGTACGTCGTGGACTGATCACCGATTGAACTGAACGGACAATACGAATGGATGATTGGGACCCCTATTGGGGGAGGTAAAGGATGGAAGAAGCAGGATTGTACGCAGTCATCCTGGCTGGCGGTGTGGGCACGCGGCTGTGGCCCCGCAGCCGCCAAAGCCGACCCAAACAATTCCTGGACCTGGTCTCCGACAACACCATGCTTCAGGAGACCTTCTGGCGGATTGAACCCCTGATCCCACCGGACCGGGTCTTGGTCATTACCAATGGGGCCTTTGCTTCTACAGTGCGAGCGCAGATCCCGCAGCTTCCTAGGGGCAACGTCATTGTCGAGCCGGCGGGCCGCAACACCGCCCCTTGCATTGGCCTGGCTGCTCTGTACCTGCGGCAGTTAGACCCAGACGGAGTGATGGTCGTCCTCCCTGCCGATCACCTGATCCGCGAGGTCGTTCATTT
>JBBIJG010000379.1:272-3352 GCA_037446095.1 Caldilineae bacterium | reverse complement strand
TGCCTTCGCCTACCAGTAATGTAGAACTCACGAGCAACGAGTCAAGGGACGGTCATTCTTCTCCCAGGTAAGCCTTGCGCACCATCTCATTCTTCTGCAAGTTCTCGGCCGTATCGTGCAACACCACCTCTCCGGTTTGCAGGACATAGCCCCTATTGGCTACGGACAACGCCATCAGGGCATTTTGCTCCACCAGAAGGATGGTCGTCCCTTCCCGGTTGATCTCTTGAATTGTCTCAAAGATGCTTTCGACCAGAATAGGGGACAGGCCCATGGAAGGCTCATCCAACAAGAGCACCCGTGGGTGGGCCATCAACGCCCGCCCCATGGACAACATCTGCTGCTCGCCGCCCGACAGGGTGCCGGCTACCTGCCCTGCCCGTTCTTTCAGGCGAGGAAAGAGGTGGAATACCCTTTCCAGATCACGGGCGATGCCAGCCTTATCAGTGCGGGCGAAAGCGCCCATCTCCAGATTCTCCATCACCGTCAGCCGGCCAAAGACTCGCCGGCCTTCTGGAGCCTGCGCCACGCCGCGCCTGACGATCAGGTGGGGAGGGAGGGTGTGAATGGGTTCGCCATCCAGATAGATAGTGCCGCTGTGCGGGTGCAAAATGCCGCAGATGGTGTTCAGCGAGGTGCTTTTGCCGGCCCCATTGGCCCCGATGAGGGTTACTATCTCCCCCTCCTCCACCCGGAGTGAAAGGCCTTTCAGGGCATGGATCGCGCCATAGTAGGTGTGGATGTCATTCACTTCCAGCAGGGCCATCTTACGCCGTCACCCTCCTTCCCAGATAGGCTTCAATCACCTTGGGGTCGCGTTGGATTTCGGCTGGCGGCCCTTCGGCGATCTTCTCCCCATAGTCCAGCACCGTCACTACCTCGGAGATGCCCATCACCACCCGCATCTGGTGCTCGATGAGCAGGATGGTGATGCCCAGTTCGTCGCGCAGGCGGCGGATGAAAGCCATCATCTCTCGCGTTTCGGCCGGGTTCATGCCTGCCGTTGGCTCGTCCAAAAGCAGCAGAGAGGGCTTACTGGCCAGGGCACGGGCGATCTCTAGCCGGCGTTGGTCACCATAGGGCAAGTTCCTGGCCAAAAAATCACCTCGACCGGCCAGGCCCACAAATTGGAGCAGCCGTCGGGCCTCCTGTACTGCCTCTGTCTCTTCCTTTTGGACATGGGGAGTACGGAGAATCGCCCCGAATAGCCCTGCATTGAGGTGAGCATGCTGTCCTACCAGCACGTTCTCGATAGCGGTCATGTTGTTAAAGAGTCGGATGTTCTGGTAGGTGCGGGCAATACCCTGGCGTGTGATCTGGTCTGGCGACAGACCATCCAGTGCATTCCCCCGGAAGTGGATCTTGCCATCATCGTGCTTGTAAAAACCGGTCACACAGTTGAAAAAGGTGGTTTTGCCTGCCCCGTTAGGCCCGATGATGCTGTGGATAGAGCACTCCTTAACCTCAATATCCAACTGGTTGACGGCCGTCAGTCCTCCGAAGCGTTTGGTCACCTTGTGTGCCGTGAGAATGGCCATACTCCCTCCTATTCACCTACCTCTGCCTCAGCTCCGCGCAGTTCTAGCCTGCGCCGGGCTTCTGGCATCAGACCTTCGGGCTTGGTCAGCATCATGACCACCAGCGCTGCTCCATACACCAGCAGCCGGTACTCGGCGAACTCGCGCAGCAGTTCCGGCAGGCCAACCAGAGCAACCGCTCCAGCGATGACGCCAGGGATGCTCCCCATCCCACCCACAATGATCAGAGAGACGACATTGATGGAAATCATCACGCTGAAACTATGCGGATAGACCGAAGTCAGTTTGGTGGCGAAGATGGCACCTCCCAAAGCGGAGAAAGCAGCCCCGGTGGCGAAGGCCAGCAATTTGGTGCTCACCAGATTGATCCCCATGGCCTGGGCCACGTCCTCGTCTTCGCGCATGGCCATCCAGGCCCGTCCCAACCGCGAATCCTTCAGGCGCAGGGAGATAAAGCCGGCGAGTAAACAGCCGGCGAGAAGGAGATAGTAAATCTGTTGGGGGCCGGCAAACTCAAAACTACCCAGGAAAGCTTTAGGGATTTTGGCGATGCCCTGGGCTCCCCCCAACCATGGTCGCAGGAAGTCGGAAAGAGCGAGGATACGGACGATCTCGCCGAACCCCAGGGTCACAATAGCGAGATAGTCGCCGCGCATGTTGAGGACAGGGATACCGAGGAGCACACCCGCTATCACCCCGGCCAGGACCGCAAAGGGGAGCGCTTCCCAGAACGTCAGATGGAAGAAACCTAATTCCGGCGAGGTCAGGATGGCCATCGTGTAAGCCCCGATGGCGAAGAAGGCGACGTAGCCCAGATCAAAGAGGCCGGCGAAGCCCAAGACGATATTCAGCCCCAGACCCATCAGAACATACAGGCCCACGATGGTCAACACCTCGCTCAGGAAAAGGCCGAGAATATGATGCAGGGCAAGCAGGAGCAAAATGAGGAGAAGGAAACCGATCACCCGCAGGGTACGCCGAGCCGTGGGAGGCAGGCGACGCAAGCCCGCTTGAAGGGCATCCCCTTTTTGGGCCCAAAAGTAAGTGAAGGCGGCAATCAGAATGAACAACGATATGGTACCGGTGATGGTGAGCCCGTTCGGGGTAAAAAGCCATTCGTTGATGATGGCCAGCGGCCCCCAGGCAGTGAAAGTAATACGCAGCAAATCCTGCAGCACGCCTGCCATCACCACTCCACCCAATGCCGTAATGATTACCCGGCGGAAGAGGCCGGGCAACAAATAGAACAGGCCCCCCAGGCCGCCGAGCAGAGCCCCCCCGGCCAGGAGCAGGAGAGCACCGGTTTGTGCCCCTTGCTTGAAGGTCAGTATCTCGTAGAGGACGGGTGAGGCGTTGATGAAGACGGCGCGCAGATTGACCACGCTGCCTATCATGACCAGCAGCGCCAGCAGCACCCCAACCATCAGCCCGGCAATAAGGCTACTGGCCAGAACCCAGAGCGGCCCAGACCGGGTGGTGCGTCGCGCGGCCAGATAGCTGATGAAAATCACGACCAGAAGCAACAGGGTCTGGCCCATCGTG
>JBBIJG010000379.1:0-252 GCA_037446095.1 Caldilineae bacterium | reverse complement strand
ATGATGTGGCGCTGATTAAACATTTCCACCATCCCGATGAGCGATAGAAGCACCCCGGCGACGCCACCGATCAGGCCGATTTTCACCGCTTGCTGCCAATCGAAACGAGATTGTGTCATTGCCATCATTTCCCCTTCACGTCTCACGTTTTTCGCTTCACGCTTCACGTTTTCCCTTACGCCTTCTTCACCGCCAGGCGTTCTCCCAGAATGCCGGTCGGTCGGAAGATGAGCACCAGCACCAGCATGGTAA
>JBBIJG010000378.1:0-3372 GCA_037446095.1 Caldilineae bacterium | reverse complement strand
CACGTCATGCTGGACGAAGCCGACCTGCGCTACAGGGAGGTGCTGCAAGCCCTGAAGGACTTCTGCGTCCGGGGCCTGCTCATCTCCGAAAGCCCCTATCAGGAAGTGGATGCCCTGATCTTGCAGGAAGCCTATCGCCAGTTAGCTTGACGATGTCTCATTGTTTCTGACATTGAAAAGGAGAGAGAATGGACATAACAGTTAAAACGGGGCGGATCGAACAAGAAGAAGCAGAACTGATCGTGGTGAACCTCTTCGAGGGGGTCAAGTCACCAGGTGGGGCTACCGGCGCCGTTGACAAGGCTCTGGGCGGGCTGATCACCGACCTGATTGCCAGTGGCGACCTGACAGGCAAGCAGAACGAGTTGGTCGTGCTCTATCCCCAGGGCGCTATCCCTGCCAGGCGGGTTGTGGTGGTCGGGTTGGGCAAAGAGGAAGAATTTGACCTGGACAGGGTGCGTGACGTCGCCGGCACGGTGGCCAAAAAGGTGCGCGAGTTAGGAGTCAGGTCCTACAGTACCATTGTGCACGGTGGGGGCAGGGCCGGGCTCTCTGCCGGGATGGCTGCCCAGGCCATCGTCGAGGGTACTATTCTGGCCCTGTATAAGTTCCTGAAGCACAAGAGCACCACCGAGGAGAAGACCGAGGTCGAACGCCTGACTTTTGTCGAGTCTGACCCGGACAAGCTGCCTCAGGTAGAAGCAGGGGCCAGGGTCGGTCGGATCACCGCTGAATCAGTCTGTCTGGCCCGCGATTTGATCAATCACCCGGCTAATGTGGTCACTCCAACCATGCTGGCTGAAACAGCCCGGCAACTGGCGGAGGAGTTCGGCCTGCGTTGCCAGGTCCTGGACGAGGAACAGATGGCGGCGCTGGGCATGGGCGCCCTCCTCGGCGTGGCGCAGGGTAGTCAGGAGCCGGCCCGCTTCATCATCTTGGAACATAATGCTGAACGCAAAGACCTGGACACTATCGTCCTGGTGGGCAAGGGGCTGACCTTCGACAGCGGTGGCATTTCCATCAAGTCCAGTGAGGGCATGGAGGAGATGAAGACCGACATGGCCGGTGGGGCAGTTGTGTTGGCTACTTTGCGCACGGCAGGCATCCTCGCTCTGCCCCTGCATGTGGTGGGTCTGGTGCCGGCTACAGAGAACCTGCCCAGCGGCAAAGCCTACAAGCCGGGCGATGTCCTGCGTTCCCTTTCGGGTCAGACCATCGAGGTCATCAGCACCGATGCCGAGGGGCGTCTTATCCTGGCCGATGCCCTGGCCTATGCCCGGCGCTACGAGCCACGGGCAGTGGTAGACCTGGCCACCTTGACGGGCTCTTGCATCGTCGCCTTGGGCCATATCGCCAGCGGTTTGATGGGCACGGATGCCGAATTGGTGGCCCGACTCAAGCGTGCCAGTCAGACCACCGCCGAACTGGTTTGGGAGTTGCCTCTCCTTAAGGATTACTACCGGCAGATAGAGAGTGAGGTGGCTGACATTAAAAACGTCGGCGGTCGGCCGGCCGGGGCAGTCACAGCCGGCGCTTTCTTGAGCAAGTTTGCCCAGGGTTATCCCTGGGCCCATCTGGACATTGCCGGCACCACCTGGATAGGGGGGGACAAAACCTATCCCTCGCGCTCGTACCTGCCTGTTCCAGGGGCCACCGGTTTCGGTGTGCGCCTGTTGGTGCAGTTCTTGAGGGACTGGGTTCAGGCGTAGGGGTTACCTTTTCAGATTCCCACCCCCCAATAGGCATAGTAATAGACCACCACCACGCTGAACAGCAAACTGTCAATGCGGTCTAGAAAGCCGCCATGGCCAGGGATGATGTTCCAGGAGTCCTTCACTCCCACGTGGCGCTTCATCATGGAAATGCCCAGGTCGCCGAAGGGGCTGATGAAGGCCACGAGGGCTCCCACCACCAAACCATGGACCAGGCCAAAGCCCATGGCCCAACCCAGAAGAGTCCCTGCCGCTGTCCCACACAGCCAGCCTCCCACCGTCCCTTCCCAGGTTTTGCCCGGGCTGAGCCGGGGCCAGAATTTGTGTCGCCCCAGCCAATGGCCGACAGCATAGGCTCCCGTATCGCCAACCCAGGTGGTCAGCAAAGTCAGCACCGTCCATTCCAGCCCTCGTGGCCCATGGCGCAGGACGATGACATGGCGGGACATCCAGCCCACATACAGGCCCCCCACTAGGGTCAGAGCCCAATCCACCGTGGGGGCCGAACTGTTTTTCTGGAACAATTGCCAGACCAGGGAAAGGACGATAACCGCGCTCAGACCCAGGGGGCCTATCTGCCAGGCCGGGCAATAGGCATCCGCCAGAAACAGCATGATCAGAGCCAGGGAGAAAAGGGGCGCCGGTTTGTATCCTCCGATCCGCATGATCCGACAGAACTCATATCCGGCCAGACCGGACACAACCGCTATGGCGGCCAGGAACCAAAACCCCCCGACCCGGACTATCCAGGCGGTAATCGGGATCAGGATAGCAGCACTTAGAAGACGGTAAATGAACACTCCAGCTCCTTGGGGTTAGAAAGCGTCGACAGAGGCAGCCGTATCGTGGTGCGACCGGCTGACGCCCTCGACTTCCGGGTTGTCAAGGGGAGGATGTCCGGGTTGCAAGTTGGGAAGAAATGAGGCCGAACCGGCGTTCCCGCTGGCTGTAATCGAGAAGAGCCTGATAGAGTTCCTCTTTATCGAAATCAGGCCAATAGGTGGGGGTAATATAATACTCGGCATAGGCTCCCTGCCAGAGCATAAAATTGCTGACCCGGAACTCGCCGCTGGTGCGGATGATTAAATCCGGGTCGGGCAGGCCCGCTGTGTAGAGATATTGACTGAAAAGCGCCTCATCCAATTGTTCTGGGGTGATCCCATCCCGGATGATCCGTCTGACTGCCTCCAGGATTTCAGCCCGGCCTCCGTAATCGAAGGCCACGTTCAGGATGATTCGGTCGTTGTCTTTGGTCAGTTCGATGGCCTTGAGCACCTGCTTCTGGAGAGAGGCCGAGAGACGATCCAGGCGACCGGTGTGTCGCAGTTGGACACCTTGTTTGTGCAGCTCTGGCAGTTCCCGCCTGATCGTTTCCCGCAGAAGGCCCATCAAGCCGCGCACTTCTTCGGCGGGACGCCCCCAATTCTCGGTGGAGAAAGCCCAGAGGGTCAGGATCTTGACTCCGTACTCGACGCATCCTTCCAGTACTCGCCGGATATTTTCCGTGCCGGCCCGGTGACCAGCCAGCCGGGGAAGGCCCCGCTGCTGAGCCCAGCGGCCATTGCCGTCCATAATGATGGCGACATGCTGGGGGAGTTTGGCCAACTTTGGTTTCTCTGTCATGAGTGTTACCCCATTCTGTGAGGGTGGGTGAAGATAC
>JBBIJG010000377.1:0-3385 GCA_037446095.1 Caldilineae bacterium | reverse complement strand
GGGATTGCAGAGAGACTACGGAGGGGGCGAACCTCCCTGGCTATGGCTCTGATCGTCACCAGGCGAGAGCTGCACGACAGCCTGCGCGACTGGCGTATCGTCTGGCCCATCGTGATATTGACTTTGATTTTCCCCTGGCTGATGAATTTCACGGCCAGGGCCGGTACCAGTTTTGTGGAAAAGTACGGCGCTTCTCCTCTTGGTCCCCGCCTGATCCCCTTCCTGCTGATGGTCGTAGGCTTTTTCCCGATTTCCATCTCTCTGGTGATTGCCCTGGAGACCTTTGTTGGAGAGAAGGAACGCAACAGCCTGGAACCTCTCCTGACTACGCCTATCTCTGACGGCGAGTTGTATCTGGGCAAGATGCTGGCGGCCATGATTTTGCCCCTCCTGGGCAGCTATCTGGGGATCACCGTCTACCTGGCCAGCTTGTATTGGTCCATGCGGTATGTTCCGCCTCTCGACCTCCTGGTCCTCATTGTGGTGCTGACCACTATGCAGGCGCTGGTCATGGTCTCAGGGGCGGTAGTCGTGTCCAGCCACACCACCAGCGTGCGGGCAGCCAATCTTCTGGCCAGTTTCATTCTCATCCCCATGGCCCTCCTGGTACAGGTGGAAAGCGTCATCATGTTCTGGGCCAACTACGGGGTGCTGTGGTGGATTGTGCTGGGTCTGATGGTCGTTGACCTCATCCTGATCCGCATGGGGATGCGCATTTTCAACCGTGAGGAAATTTTGGCCCGGCAGATTGATGAGCCGAATTTGCGACTCGTATGGCGCACCTTTGTCGGCTTCTTCCTGCGCCCACCCGAATTGGCTCTGGCCCCTCATCACGGGGAAAGGGCGCCTTTCACCCTCAGCCGCGTCTATCGGCATGATCTGCCGTACCTCCTGCGCAGCCAGCGGCTGCCTCTCACCGTGGTACTGATCGTGCTGGTCGCCAGCCTGGCGCTGGGGTGGGCCTATGCCCCTTATTACCCCCTGCCACCTGAGGCCCTTCAATGGCAGGAGCTGTCCTACGAGGTTTTTGAGAAGGCGCCGGCCATTGGTTTCCTGCCCACTTTCAGCACTTCTGGCATCTTTTTTAACAATGTGCGGGCTCTGCTTTTGGCTGTGTTGCTGGCGCTTCTATCCCTGGGGGTCTTGGCTTTCTTTCCCCTGATGATTCCCATAGGGCTGATTGGCTTTCTGATGGGGCAGGGTCCCATTGTGGGCTACAACCCTTTCCTTTTCTTCGCTGCTTTCATTTTACCCCACGGTATAGCCGAACTGCCTGCGGCCATCATTGCCACCGCTTTCGCCCTGCGGGTCGGAGCCTCAATGGTCTCTCCACCCTCCGGCCTTACAGTGGGTGAAGGGCTGCTTTTGGCCCTGGCCGACTTTGCCAAGGTTTTCCTCTTCCTGGTGGTGCCATTGCTCCTCTTAGCTGCTTTCCTCGAAGTCCATCTCACCCCCTATGTCGTCCTCTGGCTCAAGGGAGCCTTCTAGACCAGAACGTGAGCAGAGAGGCATCGGTGGCTAAGCTGACCCTCCTTGGCTCGGCGGCTGCGGTCCCCGATATGGACCACGAGAATGCCTATATGGTGCTTGAAGGGGAAAAAAGCGCCCTTCTGGTGGATTGCGCAGGCAGCCCCATGGCCCGGCTGCAAGCAGCCGGGGTTGACCTTAATAAATTGAGCTCTCTCATCATCACTCATCACCACCCTGATCACCTCTATGGTGTGCCATCGCTCCTTTTGGGGCTTCGGATGTTCAAACGCCAGGTTCCTCTAGATATTTTCGGCACCCGAAAGAGTCTGGCCGTGATCTGGGGCACGATGGACCTGCTGGGGTGGCAAAAGTGGCCCAGCCCCTTCCCCGTCGGGCGGCACGAAGTCCCTCTGAGAGAGGGCGCGCTGGTGATTAACTCGGACGAGTTCGAGGTCAGAGCCACCCCGATGAGGCACTCTGTGCCCTCTCTTGGCCTGCGCATCCTCTCCAAAGCGACCGGTGGGGTGGTGGCTTATTCCGCGGACACCGAGCCCTGCGAGGCGTTTATCCGATTGGCGCGGGAGGCCGACATCCTCTTTCATGAGAGTACCGGCGATTACGCTGGCCACTCAACGGGTGCTCAGGCGGGGGCTGTGGCCAGACGCTGCGGCGCCAGGAAGCTGGTACTGATCCATTACCCCGTTGATGCTGACCTGGAGACCTGGCAAAAGGAGGCCGAAAGGGAATTCGGTGGGCCGGTAGAGCTGGCCGAAGATTTCGCCGTCTATAATTTCTAAGCCTACAGCCCCCAAACTCGCCTAAAGGCTTCACTCCGACTCTCAAAAATGCTTTTGGAGATGGATTGACTGGCAATGGGTGCGGAAAACAGGCAAGACTCCAAGTAGGGGAGGATAAACCATGCCCGGTATCATTATTGTGGGAGCCCAATGGGGCGACGAAGGCAAAGGAAAGGTGACAGACCTGCTGGCCGAGCAGGCCCAGGTGGTGGTCCGTTATCAGGGGGGAAACAACGCCGGCCACACCGTGGTCGTCGGCCAGCAGACACTGAGGCTACACCTGATCCCTTCCGGCATCCAGCGGCGGGGGGTCCTTTGCGTCATCGGCAACGGTCTGGTGGTGGACCCACGGGCTCTGGTGGCGGAGATGGACGAACTGGAAGCCCATGGCCTGGATACGTCGGGTCTGCGCATCAGTGCCAACGCTCATCTGGTGATGCCTTATCACCTGTTGCTAGATGGGATCGAGGAAGAGGGGCGGGGCGGCCAATCCATTGGCACCACCCGCCGGGGCATCGGGCCAACTTACACCGACAAGGTGGCTCGCTGTGGCCTGCGGGTGCAGGACCTGCTGGACATGGCCGTCTTCGCGGAGAAGTTGGGCCAGGTCCTTGAGCAGAAGAACGCCCTCCTGACGGCGGTCTACGGCAGGGAACCCCTGGAGATAGGGCCTATCCTGAAGGAGTACGGAGCCTGCGCCGAGCGGTTGCGGCCCTACATCGTGGACGCTTCCCTGCTGGTGCACGAAGCCCTGGTCCGGGGCCAGAACGTGCTCTTCGAGGGAGCCCAGGGTACGCTGCTGGACATTGACCATGGCACCTATCCCTTCGTCACGTCCTCGTCGCCGATAGCCGGGGGAGCCTGCACGGGTGTCGGCATAGGGCCGCGCCAGATTGATGGGGTGATCGGGGTGAGCAAAGCCTACACCACCCGTGTGGGGGCTGGCCCTTTCCCCACGGAGTCGAGCGACGCTGTGGGTGAGCACCTGCGGGAAGTAGGCCGCGAGTACGGCACTACCACCGGCCGCCCACGGCGCTGCGGCTGGCTGGATGCGGTGGCCCTACGCTATGCGGTGCGGGTCAACGGCCTGACCGGCCTGGCCCTGACCAAACTCGATG
>JBBIJG010000376.1:0-3389 GCA_037446095.1 Caldilineae bacterium | reverse complement strand
CCCAGCCACCGTTGTTGCCCAGCCCGTAACAGGTGATGCCTTTGGCCTTCAGGGTGTCGCAGACGGCGAAGAACTCATCCCAGGTGGTGGGCGGGGTCAGGTTGTTCGCCTCAAAGATGGCCTTGTTATACCACATCACGTTGGAGCGGTGAATGTTGACCGGGACGCCCCAATAATGGTCTTTGTATTTCAGCAGGGTGAGCAAGTCCTTGGGGAAGGCGGTCTCCAGCCCTTCGGAGGCGTAGATGTCGTCTACCGGCTCCAGGTACTGCTCCGGGCTGTAGCCTTCGACCTCCAGACCGGCATGGAGTTGGAAGGTATCAGGCGGGGCACCGCCGATCAGGCGGGTCTTGAGCACAGCCTTGAAGTTGCTACCCGCGCCGCCGGCCACGGTGGCGTTCACGATTTCGACGTCAGGGTACTTCTGCTTGTAGATTTTGAACATCCCGGCCAAACCCTCGGCCTCGCCACCTGCCGTCCACCAACTGCCGACGACGAGCTGGCCTTTGGCACCCTTGCCGAACAACAACTCGGGCTTGCTGGGGTCATAGGTCTTCAAGAAAGCCTCGGCCTCCTCCTTGCTGGGAACCCAGAGCTTCCAGCCGGGCTCGATCAGGTCGGCGTTGGTAATTTTGGCGAAGGTACTGTCTGCCAGGTTCTTGGTGTTGGTAGCCGACATGATGGCCGGCCAGGCCAGGGGATTGCCCAGATATTTGTCGGCAATCTTGGACAGCCAGTCTCCAGCGGTAACGATGTACTCCTGGCCTTGGGCCGGTGGAGCAGCACTGGCCACGGGTACAACGACGGCCAGCAAGGCCACAATCAGGATCAGACTAAAAAGCTTTTTCATTTTCCTCCTCCTCAAAAGGGAAATATGCTACTACAACCTGCAAAAGTTATGCGCTTCGTGCCTCTTGTCTATAAGCATCCCCCCTTTCTTTGTGGCAAATGGCTGATGGCAAAGGGCACTATTAGCGTGCACAGCGGAAACCCAGGTCATCATTGGCAGCGGTGTCACTGGTGGCGTTACGAGTCGTGGTACGCACAAAGTCGGCTGTCTCAAACCAGCCGCCACCACGTAGCACCCGGTATTTCCCACCGTAGTAGGGTGACTGAAAGCTACTGCCTGGATAGGCCTCATACCAGTCAGCCGTCCATTCCCAGACGTTGCCAGCCATATCTTCCAGGCCGTAGGGGCTGGCTCCATTGGAGAAACTGCCCACGGCTGCCGTCCCGCGCAGGCCGCTGTCCTTGCCGTTGAGCTTACGGGGGTCATAGTCATTCCCCCATGGGTAGATGCGCCCATCGGTGCCCCGGGCCGCCTTTTCCCATTCGGCTTCGGTGGGCAGCCGCTTGCCAGCCCAACGACAGTAAGCCACGGCATCGTTCCAACTGACATAGACCACCGGGTGGTTGTCCTTGCCTTGGGCGGCGTCCCGCCAGGTTCTGGAAAGCCCGGCTTTCTCAGCGTCCGTCTGGTGACCCGTAGCCTCCACAAACTTGGCAAAATCGGCGTTGGTCACTTCGAACTTATCTATCCCAAAAGCGGGCAGGTCCACCTCGTGGGCAGGGGCTTCATCCGGAGCGCCGGTATCGCTGCCCATCGTGAAAACTCCGGCCGGGATTTCAACCATGATGTCGGTCACTCCAAGCGCAGCAGGGCCCTTGGTCACTTCAGGGGCCGGGGTAGGAGTGGGTCTGGGTGTAGGGGTAGGAGGTGGCGGCACCGGGGTAGGAGTGGGTAAGATCTGAGCCTCTGTAGGTTTAGGGAGAGGGGTTTTGAATTCGACTGTTGCCTCAGGTGTCTTTCCTACCGGCGGTGCGGTCGCTGACGGCCCGCAACCTACAACTAGAACCAGCACTCCAAAAAGTGTAACAAAACACATCCCTTTCATGACGTGAATTCTCCTCAATCATGATGAGTATTTTTCTATGGCTAAACCCGGCCTGCTCAGGATATCATGCAGCACCAGGGCCACTCCCCCCATAACGCAGGCATCCACCCCATAAGATGAAGCTGTCACTCTGGCCATCCGCCGTGCCCAGACCAGAGAACGCTGTTCGATAGTTCTTTCAATAGCCGGCAGAAGGTAGTCGCTGGCCAGGCTCATGACCCCACCCAAGATGATCCATTCAGGGTTAAAAGCATTGATCAGGTTGGCGATGCCAATGCCCAGGTAAGTGCCCGTCTCTTCGATAGCCTGCTGGGCCACCTGATCGCCCTTCCCGGCCGCTTGAACGATCGCCGGTATCGAGATCCGGTCCAGCCGCCCTTCCACCAACTCACTGACCAGACTGGGGTTCCCGGCCTCAATGGCCCTCCGCACGCGCCGGATGACCGCCGTCTGGCTGACCAGAGTTTCCCAGCAGCCCCGGTTGCCGCAGTTGCAACGCTCGCCGTCGTCCACAATGGTCATGTGGCCGATCTCACCAGCATAGCCACCAATGCCCCGGTATAACTGACCATTCAGGACAATCCCACCACCCAACCCGACGCCGAGGCTCAGGTAGATAAAATTGTTGCTACCCCGGGCCTTCCCAAAATATCTTTCGCCCAAGGCAGACATATTGGCATCGTTGTCAACAAAGATGGGCACATCAAATTGCCGGGAAAAGACGTCGTGTAACGGCACATCATACCACTTGAGGTTGGGAGCAAATAGCAAAGTACCTGAAGAGACATCCACCAGGCCAGGAACGCCAACCCCAATCCCCAGAACGGGACGATGCGTTGACTGAGCTGCGGCAATGGCCTGCCATACCAGGGTGAGCGCTTTGGCCAGAATAACCTCCTGGCCTTCGGCCTGGTCGGTGTCTTCCCTTTGCCTCCACAGGAGATGCGCCCTGAAGTCGGTGAGAAGGGCCAGGATAAAGTCAACACCGATCTCCAGCCCGATGATACACCCCGCCTCGGGATTAAGCTCCAGCATGACCGCCGGACGACCGCCTCCAGATGAACCCAAACCCATCTCCCGCACAAATTTCCGGGCAATGAGTTCCTTCACCAAGCTGGAGACAGTCGTCTTGTTCAGGCCGGTCATCTCAGCCAGTCGGGCACGTGAAAGAGGAGAGGCCTCCCTAAAACAGTTCAGAATGATGGACAGATTGATCTCCCTGACCAGTGCCTGATCCCCTGTTCGATAATGTTTTTCCAAGACCCTCTCCCCGGCGGTTGAATTGGCGGATATTAGTTGGTTGTAGCAACAAACTAAATGAATTATACCAGATAAATGGGCCTTTGTCAAAAGACCGGCTTTAATTCTTCGATTACCCATCAGTCACTTTGCCAGAGAGGCCCCGCCCGACGATAATCGTCAGGCTAAAAAACGAAGAGCGATGAATCGCCCTCAGCCACCCCAGGGCCCGCCCACATTAGCAATAAGCAAATT
>JBBIJG010000375.1:0-3410 GCA_037446095.1 Caldilineae bacterium | reverse complement strand
CATCTTCACCGGGCCCCGCGCCCGGTTCAGCTTGTCGGAGATGGTGCGGGCCAGCGTTTTCATCTCTTCCAGGCTCGTGCGCACCCCGGAACGGAAGTCGTACCAGAAGATTTTGCGATCCCGGAATTGGGGCGGAACCGTCTCAGGCGAATCGAATTCCAGGACGATGCAGTCCAGTCCGCCTGGGACGACCACCTGAGGGATGCCCCGCCGCCCGGCGGCCTCCAACCGGCCGGGGCCGATACCCCCACAGTACCCGCCATGCAACTGGTCGGCGAACTCATGGGTGGCGAAATCTATCACCCCGGAGATGAGGCCCTCTTCGATCAGGTCCTCCATCGCCATCCCGCCGGTGCCGTTGGCGTGGAAGGCGACCATCTCGTACCCTCGCGCCTCCAGGAGCGGCTTGACGTGCATCGCCCCCTCGGTGCAGAAGCCGAACACTGTCAGGCCGACCAGAGGCCGGGTGGGGGCCAGCCCGACCTTGGTCTCCACCATGCCCACGATCGCCCCGGCGGCATTGGCCAGGAGCTTGCGGCTCACAGCGTTGAGGCCCAGCATGTCCACCACGGAGTGCATCATGGTGATGTCGTGGGTGCCGATCTCCTGGCTCATGTCCCGGGAGGCCACAGTGGAGACCATCAGCTTGGGCAAACCCAGGGGCAGCGCCCGCATGACCCCTGTGCCGATGTGCGTCCCCGTGCCACCGCCCACGGCGATGACCCCGCTCAGCCGGTCGGTCCGATGCAACTCCTGGGCTATGCGGATGGCCCCCTCCGTCATAACCTGCACGGCCTGCCTTCTGTCGCCCGCAGCCCGTATCTTATCCAGGCTGGACCCCCCGGCCGCCGCGATCTCCTGGCGCGTCACATCGGCCTGCAACGAGGGCTGGCCCAGGATGCCCACATCCATGACTATCGTCCTGTGCCCTCGCGCCTCTATCTGCTGTTTAAGATAGCCGACCTCGTCCCCTTTCGTATCCAGTGTGCCGAGGACAAGGATGCCCCCGGTGCTCATAGGGGCAGAGGGGGGGCGGCCTCGTATTGTTTCACTTTGTAGACCTTGCATTGCAGTGTCTTCAAAGGCCACGAACCGAGGGCTTCGTCGCAGCGGTCCAGGTCATCGTCGGTCAGGACATTGACATTGGAAATCCACACCCCGTGCAGCCAGGGCTCTTCACCCGGCATCTCCGGATACCACCACCCATGCTGCGCATGCACCACCCGGGGGTCAATGCCGTCAAAGTACTTGCACTTTTGCATGATCCGCCCGCGGGGCGATTCGATCCACACCCAATCTCCGTCCTCGATGCCCAACTCTCTGGCAGTCTGAGGATGGATCTCGCACAGCGGGTGGGGGTGCATCTTGCGCAAGCTCTCCACCTGCCTGAACTCGGAGTGGAAGAAGGGCAGGAAACGGGCCCCGGTAATCAAGATGAGGGGGTACTCCTGGCTCAGCGCCGGGGTACTGATGGGGCTCTCCGGGGGCTCTTTGTAGCGCGGGAGCGGGTCGTAACCCAATCGTTCCAGCACGGTGGAGTAAAGCTCGATCTTGCCTGTGAGCGTGCCAAAGCCTGTTTGCTCGTACTTCTTGTATTTCCGTTCAGGGGCCCAGCGGCCCATCTTCACCAGTTCCCGGAAGGTCAGACCCATCGGTTTCAGGCGGTAATCGTAGTACTCCTCGGCCGTCTTCCAGGGCCAGTACTCCTCCTGCCCCAGTCTGATGCCTAGCTCGCGCCAGAACTCGAAATCGGTGCGGCGGTCGTATTCACCGGGTACTCTGGCAGGCAGGGCGGCTTCACCGGCGATCATCACCGGGGTGGTGTTGTGGTAGTTGAAAAGGAAATCCCGCTCCAGCCAGGAAGCCGCTGGCAGCACGTAGTCGGCCAACTGGGCGCTGGGGGTCATAAAGAAGTCCACCACCACGTAGAGGTCCAGGTTCTTCAGGGCCTTGTAGACCAGTTTGGTGTTAGCCTGGGTGACCATCGGGTTGCTGGACAGGGTGATCAGGGCCTTGACCGGGTAGGGTTGGCCGTAGGCAATGGCCCGGTAGAGGGCTGGGGCCTGGGCCATGCAGGTGTAGCCGTACATGTCACAGCGTTTGCCCCACACCCGTTCCACGCTTCGCTGGATCAGCTCGTACCCTGGCCAGGTGTAGAGCCGGTAGCGGTCGGCGCCCAGCATCTTGGCCCGCTGCTCCACCGGTAATGCCTCCGGCAACTCGCTCTCGTGCTCAGTGATGAAGGGCGCCGGACCCAACAACTCCTCGCCCCCGGCCACGTCAATGTTGCCCACAATGGCCGAGACGATGTGGCGGGCCTGCAGGGCACCCAAGGTATTCGGCTGGTGGGCGACGCCCATGCCCTCGATGGCGCACGAGGGCTTATTCGTGGCGAACATGCGGGCCGCTGCCCTGATCTTTTCCGCTGGCACCCAGGTGATTTCCGCTGCTTTCTCTGGCGGGTACTCCCTGGCTCGTTCCCGCAGGGCCTCAAAACCGTGACACCAACGGGTCACGAATTCTTTGTCATAGAGTTCTTCTTCAATAATGACGTTGATCATGGCCATCAGCAGGGCGCAATCGGTGCCTGGCCGGAGTTGCAGCCACAGGTCGGCCCGCTCTGCTACCGCGGAGCGGCGGGGGTCAACGGCGATCAGCTTGGCCCCCCGCTTCTGGGCAGCGAGCATACCTTCCCAGATGGTCTGGTGGCTGGGCCGGGGGTCACGTCCCAACATCAGAATGCACCGGGTGTTCTCCAGCTTTTCAGTGGACATCCAGTAGGGCCACCAGCCATAGACCATGGTGGCCACCACCGCCGAGTTGCCGTGGCAGATCTGCGCCTGCCCGACCTGATTGGGGCTGCCGAAGAGGTTAAGGAAGCGGGAGTTCAGTTCCTCATAGGTGCGGCTGGTGCCGGCGGTGACCGCCACCGCCTCAGCGCCATACTTTTCCTTTGTCTCCCGCAGCCTGGCGGCAATCTCATCCAGGGCCTGGTCCCAGGAGATTTGCTCCCACTTGTTCTGCCCCTTCTCGCCGACCCGTTTACGGGGAAATTTCAGACGGTCAGGGTGGTAGAACCACTCGCTGGCCACACGCCAGCGTGGGCAGCCTTTGATCGGCGATGGGTCTACCTTCACCAGCCGACCGTCCTTGACGTACACCGTCTGGATGCAGCGGGGCTTGCAGAAGAAGCACATAGACTTCTTCACTTCTAATCCTTGTTCTTCGGCCACGAATCCGTCTCCTTTCTCAATGTCTTTGCCAGCGGGATCAGTACGCCGCCGGGACAGCCTCATCGTGATCGCCGAAGGTCTCCTGGGCGGAGCGAGGGCAGGGTCCCCTTGCTCCTCGTGGGGGGAAGGGCCGGGGATGGGGGTCAGAGGACACCTTCGCCCATCGGGCAGAAGCCC
>JBBIJG010000374.1:3022-3427 GCA_037446095.1 Caldilineae bacterium | reverse complement strand
CAAGACCCTGTTCATGATCTTTTACAACCAGAGCCTGCGCACCCGTAACTCCTTCGAGGCAGGCATGACCCAACTGGGGGGCCACGCCCACTTCCTGGACCCCGGCAAAATCTACACCCCGGCCCTGCCCGGCAGAGAGGTGGCCTACACCACCGAGCGCGTCTCTGACGTGGCGCGGACCCTGTCCCGTATGGGCCATGCCATCTCCATCCGTTGCTATGGCGACCCGGTGGATTGGGAGTACGGTGGTGCTCACGAGATGATGCGCGAGTTCGCAAGATGGGCTACCATACCCGTGATCAACATGGAGTGCGACAAATACCATCCCTGCCAGGCTTTGGCCGACGTCCTGACTGTCAAGGAAAAGTTCGGGACGTTCAAGGGCATCAGATTTGTCATGAGCTG
>JBBIJG010000374.1:0-3001 GCA_037446095.1 Caldilineae bacterium | reverse complement strand
ATCCACAAGCCCCGTGCCGTGCCCCAGAGCGCTATCATCGGCGCCACCATGATGGGCTGTGACACGGTACTGGCCCATCCCAAGGGCATGGAATTGGACCCTGAGGTGCTGGAGGCCTGTCGCAGGTACGCCGAGATGAACGGTAGTACCTTCGAGGTCAGCAACAACTTTGAGGAGGCGTTGAAAGGAGCCCACGTCGTCTACCCCAAATCGTGGACAGCGGTGCCCATGTTCAAGCCCCCGGTGGGAGAGGACGACCCGCAGAAGACCCGGCAGATCTTTGACGCCAACAAGGACTGGATTTGCACCCCGGACCACATGGCCCTGGCCGACAAGTACGCTATCTACATGCACTGCCTGCCCTGCGACCGGGGCTTCGAGGTCACCGACGAGGTCATAGATGGCCCCCAATCGGTGGTCTTCGATCAAGCCGAGAACCGGCTACATGTGCAGAAGGCAGTGATGAGCCTGGTGATGAGGTAGAGGAATCAAGACATGAGCAAACGCTTGCATAAACCTTTCCCTGTCCTGTATCCGGCACCCGTGACCCTGGTCACTTGTGGCGGAGGAGAGGTCAGACCCAACATCATTACCATCGCCTGGGCGGCCAATCTGTGTTCTACGCCGCCGATAGTCGGCATCGGGGTGCGGCCGGGCCGCTACTCCCACAGCCTCATCAAAGAAGGCGGTGAGTTTGTGGTCAACATCCCCCGGCCGGAGATGGTCGAGCTCTGCGACCGGTGTGGGACCGTCTCCGGGCGAGAGGTGGACAAATTTGCCCGGTTCGGGCTGACGCCGTTGCCGGCCAGCCAGGTCAAAGCTCCTCTCATCGCCGAGTGCCCCGTCAACATCGAATGCCGGGTCAGGCAAATCGTGCCTCTGGGCTCGCATGACTTATTCATCGGTGAGGTGCTGGCCGTACACCTGGACGAGGATTGCCTGGATGAACGGGGGCGCTTCGATTCCGCCCGCGTGGGGGGCCTGGTTTACGACGCCACAGTCCACTACTGGAACCTGGGCCAAGTCCTGGGGAACTATGGATATACAGCGAAGGAGAAGAGGGGATAGGGTGGAGAGGGCCCAATCACGGAGCGAGAAGCTGCTAAGGGAAAGAAGCCCCTTTCGGAAGCGGAGATGCAGCAACTTTTGGCCGATGCGGAGCGATTGATCGCCCGCCTGAAACAATTCCTGCACCAGCGAGGCGCGCTGGAGGCATAAGATGACGAAGCGGCCCTATTTCATCTGGGACTATGACGTCAGCGAGGAGCAGGTCTGGGAGATCCTGCGCGGCGACAACGAGACGCGCAAGGTGTGGCTGATCAGCCGCATCCTGCAATACGCTCGCTGGGACGACATCTGGAAATACCTGACCTTGGACGACGTGCGGAAGTACTTTGACCAGATTTACTGGCGCTTTCCCTTCATCAAGGAGATGTGGGCGCACGCGCTGGAAGTGTGGAGCCAGGATGACGGCTCTCGTTCGGTGCGGGAGTCGTCGGCACTCTATCAGTCAGTGAGGCAGCCGCAGTTAGTGGAAGGGATACTGACGCCGTCGCAACAGGATTTCCTGGTACGGTTCTTCGCTAATCCGGTGGGGAAATGGTTTTGGTTGACCGGCGGCACGGCTGTGGCTGCTTTCTACCTTGGGCATCGGACCAGTGAGGACCTGGACCTTTTTACCATAAACGATGATGCTCTGGATCATGCTCGCCGCGAGATGGCGGGCATCGCCGAAGCGCTGCAGTGCACCCTAACCAGTAACCTGAGTACCCCGACTTTTCAGCAATTCTTGCTGACCTGGCCAGAACTGCCTCATCTGAAGCTCGATCTGGTGCGGGATTTTGGTCCTCAGTTCGGCGAACGACAGGTGGTGGATGGAATCATCGTTGATTCCCTTGAAAACATCGCTGCTAATAAAGTCACAGCTATCTTTGGCCGCACTGATGTCAAGGATTTCGTGGATTTGTATTTCATCCTGCAAGCAGGCTATGACCTGAAGCAACTCATCGCCCTGGCCAAGCAGAAAGACCTGGGCCTGACCGAATTCTACCTGGGTCACATGATGCGCCAGGTGGCCAAGCTGGATGCCCTGCCGGAATTACGCCAACCCCTCTCCCTGCCAACGTTGCAGGAGTTCTACCTGAGGCTGGCGGATGAGTTGCTGCGGGAGGCCAGTCCGCCAGCGTAAGTGGCTCCAGCGAGCAAGGGAGGGCAAATTTATGGAAATGACGATGGTAGAACCAGTCCGTGACTACGAGCTCAAAGCCTTCTTCACCTATGTGATAGGCGTGCTGGAACGGTTGGGCATTCCCTTTAGCCAAACTGATTGCCTTTCAGGAAACGACATCGGACAGGCATCTGCGTGATGCACGGGGTGTTGTGGTGAGCCAATGGGGAACGCTAGACCTTGAGACCATCCGGCGTAGAGCCCGCACCGCCGGAGTGCTGGGAGTTTGAAACCATTATAGAAGCTGTCCGCTATGAAATGGAGGGGGAAACATGAACCTGTATCAACGCGACCTGATCTGTACTCAAGAATGGACAAAAGCCGAACTGGAAGCGGTGCTGGACCTGGCAGCCAAGATGAAGCGCGACCGCTTCGGACCCCAGTTCAGCAGCCTCCTCAAGGGTAAGACTTTCTTTATGTTCTTCTACAACCCCTCGGTGCGCACCCGGCAATCCTTCGAGTGTGCGGCCACGGAACTGGGGGGCCACGCCCAGTTCCTGGAGCCCAAGGCCATGCGCCTGAAGACGGCTACCACTGCCGGGGAGACTGTCGAGGATGCGGCCCAGGTGATGAGCCGCTACGCTGCCGGATTGGGCATCCGCATCCTGGAAGACAAGGTCGGCTACTATGGCGAGGGCGACGAATTGTTGCGAGAATACGCCCGTTGGTGCAGCATCCCCGTCATCTCCATGGCCCATGACAAGTACCACCCCTGCCAGGGCTTGGCCGACGTGATGGGCTGGGCGGAGTGGCTCGGTAAAGGACCCGGTCATC
>JBBIJG010000373.1:0-3452 GCA_037446095.1 Caldilineae bacterium | reverse complement strand
CACCACCTCTTCCCCACCGGGCAGGGTGGCCCGATGCACCTGGCCCAAAGAGGCGGCAGCCACCGGTTCCACCTCGAACGAGGCAAAGAGTTTGTCCAGAGAACCACCCAGCTCCCGTTCCAGTTGTTCCTTGACCGCTTCCCAGGGGGCAGGGGGAACGGTGTCCTGCAACCTCACCAATTGCGCGATGTAGGGAGGGGGGATGAGGTCGGGGCGGGTGCTCAATATCTGACCGAACTTGATGAAGGTGGGTCCCAGTTCTTCAATGGCCAGGCGCATCCGCTCCGGTGCGGTCAGAGGGGGCCCCGCTCTGGCACCCCGAAACAAGCGACGCGGCATAGAAAGGTAAGGCACCAGCTCCAACTGATCAATCAGATTGCCAAAACCGTGCCGGGCCAGCACCTGCACAATCTCTCGATAACGTATGATCTGTTTATATCTCTGCTCCAGAGGTCTCATGGCCCCTTTTCCACTCTCCCGTTTGCCCTAACCTTGAAGCTCTCACCTTACAGTTGCAATTGTCAGAAATGATGGTATAATTTAGCACCGATTCATCTATCGGGCTTTTCCCCCGGGCTCAGAACGGTTTTTCATCTCAATTATAGCCGATCTGACAGGGAAGTCAAAAGTAGAGGGAAAGCCAACCTTGATTTCGCGGAGTCGGACTCCGCTTCGTGGGAGGTGAAGGATGTCTTACGCTTACAATGGCAGGCTGTTACGAGTAGACCTCACGACCCGACGCTGGAAGGTTGAGACCATTGACGAAGATGTGGTGCAGAAATATCTGCTGGGCAGCGGTCTGGCGGCCAAGCTCTTCTTCGACACGGTAGACCCCAGCCTCGACGCCCTGGACCCCGCCAGCCCCCTCATCTTCATGACCGGACTCCTGACAGGCACCATTGTGCCCACTTCCTCTCGCAGCGTCGTCTGTGGGCGAAGTCCCCTGACGGGTATCTGGAACGAAGCCGGCCTGGGCGGCTACTGGGGGGCAGAACTCAAGTTCGCCGGCTATGATGGCATTATCGTGACAGGCCAGGCCGACAAACCCGTCTATCTCTGGATCCACGACGCCCAGGTAGAGATCCGCCCGGCTGATGAATGGTGGGGGCTAGATGCCTACGAGACCTTTGAGCGGGTGCGCCAGGCTACTGAGCCTCAAGCCCGCATCGGTTGTATCGGGCCGGCCGGAGAGAAAGGCGTGCGGCTGGCGGGCATTGTTTTCGATGGGCGGGATACCCGCATGGCCGGGCGCGGTGGGATGGGCATGGTCATGGGCAGCAAGAATCTCAAAGCCATCGCCGTGCGCGGCCACCAACGCCCTCAATATCACGACCTGCAGGGCCTGCGGGCTTTCGTGCGCCAGACCAACGCCTGGATTAAAGAGAATGCGGTCAGCCTGTCCAAGTTCGGCACAGGCGGAGGAGTACCGGCCACCGAAAAGTACGGCGACTTGCCGCTGAAGAACTGGCGAGAAGGGAGCTGGACAGAAGGAGCTGCTGCCACCTCAGGCCAGAGAATTGCCGAGACCATCTTCCTCAAGCATTACCGTTGCTACGGCTGCCCCATCGGCTGCGGCAAGGACGTGCGGCTGGAAAAGGGACCTCACGCCGGCGACACGTCCCACGGCCCGGAGTATGAGACCCTGGCCGCCTTTGGGGGCCTGCTGCTCAACGATGACCTGGACAGCATCGCGGCTGCCAATGACCTGTGTAACCGCTATGGGCTGGACACCATCTCCGTGGGAGCCGTCATCGCCGTGGCCATGGAAGCTTACGAAAAGGGATTGCTCAGCAGTGAGGAGGCCGGCGGCCTTGACTTGAGCTGGGGCAACGGCGAGACGCTGATCCAACTGGTAGAGCAGATAGGCCACAAGGAAAGGCTGGGAGCCCGGTTGGGTGAGGGCTCGGTGCGCTTTGCCGCAGAATTGGGGCCCGAGGCCGCTGAGTTCGTCATCGCCGTCAAGGGCCTGGAGGTCGCCATGCACGACCCGCGTGGTTTTGTCAGTATGGCTGCCAACTATGCCACGGCCAACCGGGGCGGCTGCCATCTGGAGGCCCTCAGCTACTGGAACGGCTACGGTGTGCCCCTCCCCGACCTGGGCTATCCGGAGGCTCTGGACCGCTTCTCCAGCGAGATTGGTGGCAAAATGGCCTACGATTTCCAGAACTACATGAGCGTGTACAACGCGCTGGGGCTATGCAAGTTTCTGGGCAGAGCCAGTGTGGGGCCGGAGACCGTCGTCGGCTACCTCAACCGGGCCATGGGCTGGCAGTGGACGGCCGACGACCTGTTGCGCATGGGCGAGAAGCTGTTCAACCTCAAGCGCATGATCAATGTACGTTATGGCATCGGCCGCCAGGATGACACCCTGCCCTCACGGCTGGTGACCCTGGCCCGCCCCAGTGGTTCGGCCGCGGGAGTGCTGCCCGATATGGATCGCTTGCTCAACGACTACTACGAACTGCGTGGCTGGAACCCTGACGGTTCGCCCAGTGAGGAGAGGCTGGCAAAGTTAGGGTTGGCCTGAAAGGAGCACGGCCCAACCATGATCATATCCCTGAAAGTCGAAAAGCGTTTGAGCCCTTCTCGCCTGGCCGGCTTCCTGGTACCTCTGATCTCCCTTCTGCTGGCCCTGCTCTGGGGGGGCATCATCTTGTTGACGGCCGGGGCCAACCCTCTGACCACCTACAAAGCCATGCTCCTGGGAGCCTTTGGCAGCCAGTACAGCCTCTCGGAGACGATGGTCAAGGCTATTCCCCTCATGTTATGCGGGCTGGGGGTCTCCATCGCCTTCCGCATGTTGTTCTGGAACATTGGGGCCGAAGGGCAGCTAGCTGTGGGCGGGATCGCCGCCGCCGGAGTGGCCCTCTTTGGAGCCAGAGTGTTGCCGGAGGCCACGCTCTTGCCGGCGATGTTGGTGGCAGGTTTTGCAGCCGGAGCATTGTGGGGGCTGGCGCCAGCCCTGCTGAAAGCCTTTGTCCGGGTCAACGAGATCATCGTCACGTTGATGATGAACTATATCGCCATCCTCTGGGTGGAGTATCTCTTTTATGGTCCCTGGAAGGACCCGGCTGGCTATGGCTTCCCCGGCACAGCCCAATTCCCTGAAGCAGCCTGGCTGCCACGTTTGCCGGGCACGCGGGTCCACCTAGGGCTGGCCTTTGCTCTCGCGGCGGCTGTCTTGATCTGGCTTGTTTTGGGGCGCACCAAATGGGGCTACGAGATCCGGGTCATCGGCGAAAACCCTCGGGCCGCAACCTATGCCGGCATCAGCCTGGTGCGCAACATCCTTTTAGTGATGATCCTCAGTGGCGGTCTGGCCGGGCTGGCGGGTATGGCTGAGGTCTCCGGCATCGCCCATCGTCTGCAGAAAGGGCTGACGGTAGGCTATGGCTATACAGCCATTATCGTAGCCTGGCTGGGCAAGCTGAATCCGTGGGGGGTGCTGCTGG
>JBBIJG010000372.1:0-3481 GCA_037446095.1 Caldilineae bacterium | reverse complement strand
TCGAAGGCTTGCCTAAAAGTGGAAAAAACTTTTGGCGAGCTACTTAGAAAGCCTGTCCTTAAGGGTTTCCGGATGGGCACTAAAGGGTCATAGTTCGGCCTGAGGAAAAGGGTGACATGGAATACAGAGCGGTAACCAGGTACCTGGGAGAAGATAGGGCCGAGGTAAGGATCAGAGACTTGACCTTCACTGTGGACGAAAGGGTCAGTCTCGGGCGAGAAGGGGCCAAATTCTGCCCTATCGAGCTGATTCTGGCTTCGCTGGCTTCTTGAATGGTCCTGACTATGGCGGCGGTCGCTGCCCACAAAGGGATTCAGCCGGCGAGGCTGGAAGTCCGGGTAGAGGCCACGACTGACGTGACCGAAGGCGGACAACGGACCCGGTTCTCCAGCACCATTGACTTAGGCCAGGGCCTGACGGCTCGGGAGACTCAGCTCCTCTTTAACTCGGCCCGGCGGTGCGAGGTCCACAAGCTGCTGGAGGGCCAGATCGAGTTTGAGGAGAGATTGGAAGAACATGGTGAAAACCATCAACGAGCCGGTGTCTGTGGAGGCCCGCTTTGACGAAGAAGGCACCGTGACCCCCACCGCTTTCACCTGGCAGGGCCAAACCTACCTCATCAGCGATGCGGGGCGGCGATGGGCAGAAACCAATGGCCCTCACCGTCTGTATCATTGCCTGGTGATGACCCCCACCGGGGAAGCCTTTGAGTTGTGTCTCGACACCTCTACCCTACAGTGGCGACTCATGAGGACCTGGGAAAGGCCGAAGGTAGCCTAAACAGGCAAAAGCCGGGGCTGCGGATGACACCCCGGCTCAAGCTGTCCTCTCTGGCAACCCAGGGGGGCGAAGCCCAGGTCAATGAACCATGCCGGCAAACTCAAGAGGCAATTCGGTAGGCGAGATAGTTTGCCCGTCCAAGACTTGCCAGGTCTTTTTCCAGCGGGCTAGGTTAGCCGCCTCGTAAGTGATGACCTTGCCGGCCACAACGGGGATGGTCAGGAAGCCGAGTTTGGCCAGAAGCGCCGCCCGTTCTGCTGCCCGCTCGACATCGTGGGGACCCACGCCCCAGGAGACTTCGGCCACCAGATACACCTCCGCTTCGTCTTCGCGACGCCGCCCCCGGGCCACAATGTCAGCCTCCATGACTTCATCCGCTTCGGCTTCAGTCAGTTTGCCTGCCCGTACCGCCTCATCCAGCAACGCATCCAGTTCGTGGGCAGGCAGAACACGGAGCCGGCGCGCCAGGCGGCGGAAATAAGCAGGCGCTCGATCCCGATAACGGAGCTCCAGAAGGTCACCCTTCAGGCCTCCCACGTCCTGACTCAGGGTGTCAACCCGCTTGGTCAAGAGTTGCACAGCCTCCGTCAAGGCCGTCTGGGCTTCGGTCAGCGTGGTAATCCGTTCCTCGGTGCGATGCTGGGCCTCGGTCAGCGCGGTGATCCGCTCCTCGGTGCGGAGCTGGGCCTCGGCCAGCGCCTGGACAGTTTGGGGTAAGGACAGCATTTCATCCGGCCACAGCAATTGGCGCAATTCGGCTCGCCACTCTGGCCGCTGCTCCAAAAGCTGCGCCAAGTCGAAAAAATCCTCCACGGCAAACGGCATATCTCCTCCTCCTGGAGCCCCTTGAAGAAACCTTCTCCCGACCATTGTCTCAGGGGCACGGTGATGTCTCCTGGTCCGCTGAGCACCAACCGCCATCAGGCGAACAGGGCCTCGAGTTCGGACGCTTCGATCGTTTCCACTTCGATCAAACGTCTGGCAATGATCTCTAGCTTGTCCTTATAAGTCTTCAACACCTCTTTAGCCCTGTTGTAAGCCTCCTCAATCAGGCTCCGTACTTCGCTATCAATCTCCTGAGCTACTGCCTCACTGTAATCCCGCTGCTCACCGATCTCCCGTCCCAGAAAGACCAGTTCCTCCTTCTGGCCAAAAGTCATAGGGCCGAGCTTATCACTCATTCCGTACTCGGTCACCATCTTACGGGCGAGTCGGGTAGCCCGTTCCAAATCGCTGGCCGCACCCGTGGTGACATCTCCAAAGATCAGTTCTTCAGCCGCTCGTCCCCCCAACAGCCCGGCCAGTTCGTCCTTGAATTTGGTTCGGTGTTGCAGATAGCGGTCATCCTCCGGCAAGGGTAGGGTGTAACCCAGGGCCATCCCGCGGGAGATGATGCTCACCTTATGCACCGGATCACAGTTGGGTAGAACTTTCATCACCAGAGCATGGCCCGCCTCGTGATAGGCAATGATCTCTTTCTCCTCATCGCTGATCAGACGGCTCTTGCGCTCCGGTCCGGCCAGTACCCGTTCAATGGCTTCCTGAAATTCCTCCATCCCGATGGCCTTTTTGTTGCGTCGTGCGGCCAGGATGGCTGCCTCATTCACCAGGTTCTCAATATCAGCGCCGACGAAACCCGGCGTTTGCTTGGCCAGGGCCATCAGGTCCACATCGGCAGCCAGCGGCTTCCCCCGCACGTGCACTTCCAGGATGGCCTTGCGCCCGTTGAGATCCGGCCGGTCCAGCACCACCCGACGGTCGAAGCGGCCTGGCCGCAGGAGAGCAGGGTCCAAAATATCTGGGCGATTGGTGGCTGCCAGGATGATCACATTCGTATCCGTGTCAAAGCCATCCATCTCTACCAGGATTTGGTTCAGGGTCTGCTCCCGCTCGTCATGACTGCCTCCCAGACCAGCTCCCCGGTGGCGGCCCACAGCATCTATCTCGTCCACAAAAACGATACAGGGGCTATTGCGCTTGGCCTGATCGAAGAGATCCCGCACCCGTGATGCTCCCACGCCCACAAACATCTCCACAAACTCGGAACCGGAGATGCTGAAGAAAGGCACACCAGCTTCACCGCTGACGGCCTTGGCGAGCAAAGTTTTCCCAGTGCCCGGCGCTCCTACCAGCAACACTCCTTTGGGGATACGAGCCCCCAAGGAGATGAATTTTTCCGGCTCCTTAAGAAACTCGACCACCTCTTGAAGTTCTTCCTTGGCTTCCTCCACTCCGGCCACATCGTCGAAGGTGACCGTAGGCTTGTCACCCGTGAACATCCGCGCCCGGCTTTTGCCAAAGGAGAGAGCCTGATTGTTACCGCTCTGGGCCTGTCGTATCAGGAAGTAGAACAAAGCACCTACAACTAGCACAGGCAAGATGCTCCCCAGAATGGCCAAAACGTTGCTCCAGTTGCTGGGCGGTTCATATTTTATGTCATTGACGGTCGCCAGTTGCTCATTGGTCACCCCCAAATCCTTCAGCAGTTCGATCACGCTGACCCCACTTTCTTTATGAGCAACGGCTATTTCTTTCCTGTTTTTGTATTCAATTTTCAAAGTATCATCACCTGTAACGGTGATGCGCTCGACCCTTCCAGCTTTGATCTCCTCAGCCAACTTGTTGATCGAAACGCCCCCAGGTTTTTTTGACTGAGGAGAGATGCTGAAAATCAACGCGGCCACCGCCACCAGGATGAGTA
>JBBIJG010000371.1:1594-3483 GCA_037446095.1 Caldilineae bacterium | reverse complement strand
TTGCCTAAAAGTGGAAAAAACTTTTGGCGAGCTACTTAGAAAGCCTGCCCTACGAGTTCTTGGATAGGCACTTAATAAGCGAAAGGTGATGCAAAAGGAGATGTATTGCAAAACAACTTTGGAGAATGGCCTGCGCATCTTGACCACACCCATGCCCCATACCCGCTCGGTGAGCATCGGCTTCTTTCTGGGCGTCGGGTCCCGCTACGAGACAGACGAACAGGGAGGAGCCTCACACTTCATTGAACACATGCTGTTCAAAGGCACAGAGAAGCGGCCCACGGCTAAGGACATCGCCGTCGCCATAGAAGGGATCGGAGGTGTATTCAATGCCAGCACCAGCCGGGAAATGACCATGTACTGGGCCAAAGTGGCCCAACCCCATCTGGATGTGGCTTTAGATGTCCTGGTGGATATGCTCCTTCACGCCAAATTCGATCCGGAGGAACTTGAAAAAGAACGGCGGGTGATCATCGAAGAAATCAACATGATCTTTGACGCCCCCGATGATTGGGTGCACGTCCTGATCAATCAATTGGTCTGGCCGGATCACCCCCTGGGGCGGGACATCATCGGCACGAAGGAAAGCGTGGGAGCTTTAGATAGAGAAACCCTGCTGGCTCATTTGGAGCGCCACTACGAGCCGAGGAACTGCGTGGTCAGCCTAGCTGGCCATATCGAACACGAAGAAGTGGTCGAAAAGCTTTCCAACTACCTGGGCCACTGGCCACAGCGTGAAATCAGTCCATATCAGCCTGCCAGGGATGATCAGGCTCAGGCTCGCCTGCACGTGCATTACCGAGACACGGAGCAGGCCCATCTCTGTTTCAGTGTACCTGCCTTGCCCCGAGGCCACCCCGACCGTTTCAACCTGCGCGTTTTAAATGCCGTGCTGGGGGAAGGAATGAGCTCCCGGCTTTTCCTGGAAATACGGGAAAAGCGGGCCCTGGCCTACAGCGTCAATTCCTACATTGCGGCCTTACAAGATACAGGAGCCGCAGGGATCTACGCGGCGGTGGATCCCAATCGGGTCCAACCGGCCATTCAGGCCATGCTGGGCGAGTGGGATAGACTACGCCAAGAGAAAGTCTCCGCCGATGAGCTGACCAGAGCCAAGGAGTTCCTTAAGGGAAGGTTAATGTTACAAATGGAAGATACCTTCAGCGTGGCAGCCTGGTTCGGACAGCAGGAACTGCTCGGCCCCGACGTCCTCACTCCCGATGAGGCGATAGCCAGCATCGAGGCCGCCACGGCCGAGGACATCCAGCGGCTGGCCCAGAAGCTTTTTCTCCAGGAGAAGCTGAATCTGGCTGTAGTAGGTCCCTTTAAAAACGAAGAGGGGTTCAGGGAACTGCTCAAACTTTAGGGGTGGTCTGCCAAAAATTGGGAAAGGACATGCAAGTGACAATTATGGTTAAGCTTCTCATGAGTTGGGACATCAAACCAGGCCAGGAAGCAGCCTATTTCGAGTTCATCGTCAAAGAGTGGGCTCCCGGGGTTATGAGGCTGGGACTCCAACCGACAGAAGCCTGGTATACGGTCTTTGGAGACGGCCCCCAGATTCTCACCGGTGGGGTCGCCGAAGACCTGGAGACAATGCGCCAGATATTGGAAAGCGAGGAATGGCAGAACCTGCACGAAAAACTCTTGACTTTTGTGACGAATTTTCAGCAAAAAGTTGTGCCAGCCACAGGTCGCTTCCAACTGTAGAAGTTTGCCCCTGTCCTCAATGTCGGGCCGGCCCTATCGAAAGCGCCGGCCCGATCCTTTTAACGACCTCATCGAAAGCCACAAGGCTCAGCAGAGCGCAATTAGGCTCTGGAGTCAAGGCTTTAGCCGGAGAGTTCCGCCTGAAGGCTCCACTCCAGATGATCTTTTGCGGTCTACTA
>JBBIJG010000371.1:0-1579 GCA_037446095.1 Caldilineae bacterium | reverse complement strand
AGCCTCAGAACCTGCCTGCCACGTGAGGTAACGTCTGGAGATCTTGGGGCAGGACGCAGGCGGTGGCTACCGTGTCGTCGCCTTTCACCCAATCTAGGGCGGCCGGTTCATTCCGTGCCCTCGTCTGGCGATAAACCGTCGGGCTCTTCGTCTCCTTTCTTTCCCGAGAGGGAGGATTGCCACCGGCGGAGGACTTCACGGTTGCTCTCGAAAGCGATCTCCTGAGGCAACTCGGCCGGGCCGAAGAAAGAGGCCTCCCTGGCATCGTCGCCAGGTTGGAGCTCACCTCCCACCACCTCGGCCCGATAGATGATCATGATGCCCGGACCCCGAAAGTCCGAACGGTAATGATAGACACCCAGCAGGCCGGTCAGACGTACATCCAGCCCTGCCTCTTCCCTGCACTCCCTGATGGCCGCTTCTTCGGGCGATTCGTCGTACTCAACGAAGCCGGAGGGGATGCACCACCAGCCCCGCTTGGGATCCACTGCCCGCCGCACCAGCAGCACCTTCCCCCCCTGCTCCACTAGAACGCCGGCCGCCACCTTGGGGTCCCGGAAGAAGATGAACCCGCAGTCCGGGCAGCTCCGCCGCATCCGTCCGAAGAGAAACCTGTCCTCCAGGGGGTGAGCACAGCGGGGACAATAATTCATTTCGAGGCTCACATCTTCGGGTTGGACCAAAGGCACCCTCCTCTAAGGCCCTCACCCCACCCGGCCCTCCCGCGCTAACGCGCAGGCGAGGGGAAGGGGGAGTGTTCCCCCTCTCCCATCGCCCGAAGCGGAGCGCAGGGCGAATGGGAGAGGGGGCCAGAGGGTGAGGGCCTTTGGCGCCCCGTCCCGACTTTCGGCCTGAGGCCTACCAGAAGGGATGGGGCTTTTCTGTATTTGCCCGCCTGAACCGCAGCTCAGGCGGCCGGGAACAGGCCACGCCGCTCTTCAACGCCTCGGCTGCCCAGCTCTGGTCTGCCGTGCAGCATTTCCGGCAAGCAAAGAAGACCGTGGGCCACCACTACCCGAAATCCAACGTTGTTGTTCCAGTTGTCGGGTTCGTTCCTGTTGCGGTACGTGCAGCGGGCGTTGTTCTGATTGTTGTTCCACGACCCGCCCCGCAACACGCGGTGGTCTTTGGCCTGTCCCCACAACACAGCAGTCAGACTGCCGTTGTTGCCAGAGTTTGGGGCTGAGGATTTCGCCACCCACCCAGCAGGCGCCCTATCTCGGCCACCATGCGGGCGGCGTGTTCATACTGACCAGCCTCGAGCCATTTCATCTCGTGCACCAGGCGCAGATAGAAACGCACCTTGGCCAGGGTGATGTCGGCTTCTTCCAGCCGTTCGGCCTGTTTGCAGCCCTGACTCAAGGCCGCCTCCAGAATGCGCTCCTGAAAGTTCAGCGCAGCGTCCTGGAGCCGCTTGGTGAGCACGAAGCGCTGACTGCGCGGGAAATCCATCGTGCGCGGCATGAGCCACAGGATAAAATCGTGGGTGCGCACAAAAATGGGAGATTGTTTCATGGCACGCCTCATTTTTGCTCGCGGCGGATTTGTAATCCGCCGCTCGCCTGCTGGATTACAAATC
>JBBIJG010000370.1:0-3490 GCA_037446095.1 Caldilineae bacterium | reverse complement strand
AGGGAACCAGAGGGAAGGGGAGGGTGAGGGAGGGGTTAGGAGAGGTCAAAAAGCCCGAATTTAACAATGTCAAGCTAATGTTTGACTGGTGGGAGATTTCCGCCGACGTGTACTGGGCCAGAGAGCGATGGAAGATGACTCAATGGGCTGACCTTGTCAGAAAGAGACCCCCGCCCTGGGTGGCGACGGGCGTCTCTGGGCTATGCCTGGCCGTATACATCCTGACTCTGGCTCCCGGAGTGCTGGGGGGCGATTCAGGCGAATTGCAATACATCCCCTACATCCTGGGCGTCGCGCACCCCACCGGCTATCCGTTGTACACCCTCTTAGGCTGGCTGTGGACCCATCTGGTCATTGTCGGCAATGTGGCCTATCGCATGAATTTGTTCTCCGCCCTGGCCGGGGCGCTGACGGTGGGGGTCCTTTACCTGATCATCTATCACCTCACTGCTCAGCACGTGCCGGCTGTGGTGGCAGCTCTCTTCCTGGCCTTCTCTCCGACCTTCTGGTTTGAGGCTATCATCGCCGAGGTTTACACCCTGAATCTGTTGTTCATGGCTCTGTGCCTGTTGCTTCTCCTCCGGTGGCAGGAAGGAAAGACAAAGCTGGAGCTTCTGGCCTTCACCTATGGCCTGAGCCTTACCCACCACCGGCATATCATCCTGCTGCTCCCCGCCTTCATCTATTTTATCCATGCAGTGAAAAGAGGAGCTCTCACGGATGGGCGGCTGATGTCGCGCTCAGCTCTCTCTTTCCTCCTCCCGCAACTTCTCCATCTCTACATTCCGATCAGAATATGGCAACTATTTCCCCCCGAATATTATGACCAGATTCCCAATACCTTGTTAGGGATGAGTTTTGCGGGATTCTTCCATTGGCCCAAGGCCTCTACCCTTCTCCTGCCCTTTACGTTGGCCTTCCAGCAGTTTGGCTGGGGGTTATTTTTGGGGATGTGGGGCCTTCTGGCCAGTTTCTTGAGCCTGCCTCGCCCTCGGCCGTTGGCTATCATGCTGGCTGTAGCTTACTTCTGCCATGCGGGGTTTGCCATCTTCTATCGGGTGTGGGAGCGCGAACCTTTCTTTTTGCCCCTCTTTTTTCTGATAACCCTGTGGATCGGAATAGGAGCCTGGGCCCTCCAAAGGGCCATGCCCCCCAGAGCCGGGCCATTCACCGGCATTGCCCTGATCCTGCTGGCAGGCGCCTGGTCGCTGTGGAATGGCTACTCCCGACCGGTTTTGCAGGACACGGCAGTGAGAGATATACCGCCGCTGAGTCACTCTGTAGCCCGGACTGCTGAGGAAATGTTCAGCTACCCCTATGAAAAGGAAGCCACTGTTCTGGTGGACTGGGGGATGGCCTACGCTCTGCAGTACTGCCAGGCAGCGGAAGGGGTAAGGCCGGATCTGGAGATCATGCCCATCAGCCTTTCCCGCCGCCAAGACTACGCGCTGCTCAAAGAGATTCTGGCCGGGCGGCGACCTCGCTACATTTATAACTTGAGTCCCGTGGTGCGCTATCCCGTGACAACCCCTCGCACCCTCTATGTGCTCCGCCAGCCCCTCTCTTTCAGCACCCGCACCGAAGCGGTAATCAGCCTGGTGAAGGAAGCAGAAGGCGTCGTGCGGGTCGTGCCGGATGATCCCATTCCCGCCCATCGCCTCGGCCGGCCCATCGGCCCCGGGGTGGTTCTGATGGGTTATGAAGTGAGAGGGGAAGAGCTCCACCTCTATTGGCAGGCCAGCCAGCCCTTGGATCAAAACTATGGCACCTTTGTGCGCTTCTTTAATGGCCAGGCAGAGCTCATAGGCCAGCAAGACAAGCCTGCCGAGGGCCAGGAAGTGCTGCATACCCCCACTTCCGAGTGGAAGGTTGGCCAGACCGTGCGCGATGTCTTTGTCCTCCCTGAAAGAACCGCACGGATCGAGGTGGGGATGTACTGTCCGGGAGGAGAGAGCATCCTGCCCTGGGGGACAACGACCAGTATCAAGCTTGCCCCCAGAGCTTGCTCCCCATGAGGACCTACCCTGAGTTTTCAAAAATCGGGAAAATGTGGTATATTTACTAGGGACTTCCTCAATTAGGGAGGGTAAGGACAATGGCAGAGAAGAAAGACGTTCCGATAGAACCTTTAGATGACGAGATAGACGATGAGATCATGAGAGAGACCGATTGGCTGGAGTATCCTTTGCTGCCCGTGCGAGACACGGTCGTCTTTCCTCACATGGTCACCCCTCTCTTCGTGGGGCGGGATCGTTCTATCAGAGCCGTGGAGGCCGCTGTCAACAACGACAGCACTATCGTCGTCGTAGCCCAGAGGGAGCCTGAAGTGCAGGATCCCGCCATTGAAGACCTGTACACCGTTGGGACCGAAGTGGTCATTGGCCGCACGCTGCGCATGCCCGATGGCACCATCAGCATCCTGGGTCAAGGTAAGCAGCGCGTCAGGATCGTCAGGTTTGTGCAAACCGACCCCTACTTCAAAGTCGAAGTGAAACCCATCTACGAGCCGACCGAGAAGTCGCTGCCCACGGAAGCCCTGATGCGGGCCGTCCTGGCTCTCTTCGAGAAGTGTGTGCAGTTGAATCACAACCTTCCTGAAGACGCATACGTGGCGGCCATGAATATTGATGAGCCCGGCTGGCTGGCCGATCTGGTGGCCTCTATCCTCAACCTGGACATGGAAGAGCGTCAGGAGATGCTGGAGACTATTGACCCCACGCTGCGCCTGCAGCGGCTGAGCATCCTCCTGGCTCAAGAGCTGGATGTCCTGGAGTTGGAAAACCGCATCCAGACCAAAGTGCAGGAAGAGGTGGATAAAACGCAGCGCGAGTATTTCCTGCGGGAGCAGATGAAGGTCATTCAGGGGGAATTGGGTGAAATAGACGGCCAAACCCAGGAAATCAACGAACTGCGGGAGAAAATTGCAGCCGCAGAAATGCCCGATGAAGTACGGGAGAAAGCCGAGAAGGAGCTTAGCCGATTGGCTGCCATGCCTCCCATCGCTCCCGAAGCGCCGATCATCCGCGCCTATATTGACTGGCTGGTTGAGCTGCCCTGGACCAAGGTCACCGAAGACAATATGGACATCGCCCATGCCGCCCGCATCCTGGACGCCAGGCACTACGGCCTTCCCAAAGCAAAGGAACGCATCCTGGAGTACATCGCCGTGCGGAAACTGGCCGCCAACAAAATGCGCAGCCCTATCCTGTGTTTTGTGGGTCCGCCGGGCACCGGTAAAACCTCGCTGGGCAAGTCTATCGCCGAGGCCTTGGGGAGGAATTTTGTGCGCGTCAGCCTGGGTGGTATCCGCGACGAAGCAGAGATCCGAGGCCATCGTCGTACCTATATTGGCGCTTTGCCGGGACGTATCATTCAGACCATGCGCCGAGCCGGGACTATCAACCCCCTCTTCATGCTGGATGAAATTGACAAAATCGGCATAGACTTCCGAGGTGACCCGGCGGCTGCTCTCCTGGAAGTGTTGGACCCC
>JBBIJG010000369.1:0-3493 GCA_037446095.1 Caldilineae bacterium | reverse complement strand
GGGAGCCGTCACCGCCAGGCCAGACTCTAGATAGGTTGACAATAAAACCGAGGTACCAGTATTAGATTGAAAACCACCGGAAAGGAGTTAAACCATGGCCACACCCTGTGAACAGGTCAAAGAGGTCTTTCTCCAAGAGGTTGCGCCAGCGATGGAACAACTGGTTAAGGCATTTTCCTGGCCGGCATTCTTCTCTGTGGTTGAAGATGCCATCAAGACGGCGGAGGCTATGGAAGGGTTGGGCAGCGGGCCGGAGAAGAAAGCCTGTGTCATTGAGTGCATCCTGGCCGTCTACGACCAATACCAGATTGACATCCCCTATCTGCCGGCCATGCTCGAAAAGGCGGCGCTCAAAGCCGTGCTCGATGTGGGCATTGATGTCATCGTGGAGCTTTTGAACAAGAATGGCATCTTTGTGCATGGGACCTAGAGCCAGGTGGGTCGCAATGCTCCATGCCCCTTCCTGATGGGGGAAGGAGTTGCCTGACCTTGCCGCCAGAGTGGTCATCACGAAGGAAGAGCTATCAGGGTCGTGAATATGGTCATTGGCACCTGCACCATTGAACTCCACATCCCCGGCAACGGTTCGCTAAAAGGCAAGCGCCGGGTCATCAAATCCATCATCGCCCGCGTACACAACGAGTTCAACGTCTCTATTGCCGAGGTGGACAACCAGGACCTGTGGCAGTCGGCCACTTTGGGCGTCGCCTGCGTCTCCAATGGCAGCAACTATGTCCATGGCCTGCTCACCAAAGTGGTGGAGTGGATCGAACACAACCGTCCCGACGTGGAAGTGATGGATTATCAGATCGAGATCTTCTAAGGGGTGACCCTATCTATACTTGAGGAGGTTGGAACGGATGCGTCTGGTAGTGCTTGGATTGGTTTCGTTGAGTGTGCTGGCGGCAGGTTGCCTCTCTCAGCCCCTTCTATACGATGTCCAGGTCGCCCCCAACGTTATCTCACCTAACGCCGATGGACGAGACGATGTGACCCGCATCGAGTACAAACTCCGTCATAACGCCGACCTGTCTATTTATTTTCTCGACGCGGAGGGTGAGAAACACTATTTCCGTCAGAGCAAACGCCGTTCGGCGGGCCAATACAGCGTCTACTTTGGGGGAGTGGTGGAAGGGCGGATGCTGCCCGATGGCCCTTATACCTGGGTGCTGGAAGCCACCGACCTGAACGGCCACACCCAAAAAGTAGAAGGCCCTTTCACCATCGTAGACGCCGATACGGTGCTGCCCGAACTGCGCAACTTTTCCGTCTATCCCCAGGTTTTTACCCCCAACCAGGATGGCATTGACGACCGGGTGACTATCACCTTCTACCTCAACAAAGAGGTGCGCGAGTTGCGGGTCTATCTCCTCGATGAAGCAGGCAACAAGTACCCCATAGCGGAAAAAGAAGGGGCGACTAAACCCAGGATGCCTGGGGTACATACCTACGATTACGAAGGCGGAGTGGACCTGGGAGCGACGCCGCCACCTGATGGCACCTATATCGTGGTGGCTGAAGCCGAGGACCTGGTGGGCAACAAGGTGCGGGAAACCCATACCCTGACCATTGAGCAGGGCGGGGTGCCCCGGGCCAACATCGTCAACGCCTTTGTCGAGTTCTATCCCAAAGTGGTCCCTCTGGGAGGCACTCTGACGTTCACTGCCACGGTGGAGAACTTTGGCTCGGTGCCCATTCGCACTACGGGGCCGCCTCCGGGCACCACCTACGTCAGTAGCGAGAATTTCAACAGCCTGGGTTGGTACGAAGAGCCGGGGGCCTGGCGCTTCGGCATTGACTTTGAGGGCAACTCCACTGGCCGGCCCTACCCCTATCGTTTCGCCGTAGGCAGTGATGCCGAGCTGACGGTCATCAACGGCCAAAAGTACCTGATGCCCGGCCAGCGGGCTACCATCGTCGGCCACCTGCAGATCATTGACAAGCCACCGCGCATCGCCCCTCACTATTGGGCGGGCCTGATCCACGAGGATGTGCGCATCGTCAACGACCACGTTTACCCCCAGGTGATCAATATCGGGTTTTAGACCTGACAGGTCCGAATGATGCAACCGGATCTCTCCATCATCATCGTCAGCTTCAATACCCGACGGCTTTTGCAGGAATGCCTCAACTCAGTGTACGCCAACCTGGCAGAGTCCAATCTGACCGGCGAAGTCATCGTCGTTGACAACGCCTCCCATGATGGCAGTGCCGCCATGGTGCGAGAGTCCTTCCCCCAGGCCAGGCTGATTGCCAACGCGGACAATCGTGGCTTCGCCGCAGCCAACAACCAGGCGCTAAGGGCCTTGGGGTACGGCATGGGAGATGAAGGCTATCCCTTGCCTCCCAGATACGTGATGCTGCTGAACCCCGATACCCTGGTGGGGAAGAAAGCCCTGGCCAAACTGGTCTACTTCATGGATACGAACCCCCAGGCAGGAGCGTGCGGGGCCAGACTGCTTCATGGCGATGGTAGCTTCCAGCACTCGGCTTTTGCCTTTCCCACCCTGTTTCAGGTCTTCTTCGATTTCTTTCCCCTCAACCACCGCCTGACGGATTCCCGCCTGAATGGCCGTTACCCCCGCCGCCTTTACCAGGCTGGCCAGCCTTTTCCCATTGACCACCCGTTAGGGGCCGCCTTAATGGTGCGGCGAGAGGCCATTATCCAGGTGGGGCTCCTCGACGAACGGTTTTTTATCTACTGCGAGGAGATAGATTGGTGCCTGCGGATCAAGGCTGCCGGATGGAGTATCTGGTGCGTGCCGGAGGCCGAAATGGTCCACCATGGGGCCCAGAGCACCGCCCAGTTTCGGGATGAGATGTTCGTAGCGCTGTGGAAGAGCCGCTATCAACTTTTTGCCAAACATTACAGCCGCCTCTTTCAATGGACGGCGCGGCACATTGTGAGGCTGGGGCTGTGGGCAGAGGCACGGCGAGCGCAGGCAGCAGCCCATCGAGGAGAGATCACAGAAAGCGAATTGAGCAGCCGCCTGCAAGCTTACCGACAAGTGGCCAGGATAGGGTAGAAATCACAAGGTGTCAAAGCATCTGCAGAACCTGAGGAAACTCTTCGAGGAAGCTCCCATCAGGGAGCATGACGGTCTGGAATGGATGTCCTGTGGCGATGGGGTGGCCAAAATGAGGCTACCCTTCAAGCCCAGCCTCACCCAGGGCCTGGGGGTGATCCACGGCGGCATGGTGGGCCTTATCGCCGATACAGCCGGCTGGTTTGCCGCCGCCTCCGTGTACCCTCAGGGATTGGTCACCACAGCCGAGTACAAAATCAACCTGCTGGCCGGGGCCAAAGGGGATTTGCTGGCTACCGGCCGGGTAGTCCGCCAGGGACGGCACCTGATCACCTGCCAGTTGGAGGTGGTGGACGCAGAGGACAGGCTGATAGCGGTTGGGCTTGGGACGTATGCCTGTATCCGTAAGCAAGCCCAGGGACCAAGAGATGAGTGAGAGCGCTTCCTCTCAATTAACCATCGTCATC
>JBBIJG010000368.1:1747-3494 GCA_037446095.1 Caldilineae bacterium | reverse complement strand
AGCTGGGTCATTGTCAATGGCTTCCTTCTCTACGCGCCTTTCAGCCTGCAACGGCGCCTGGTAATGGGGTTGCACATCCCCCTCTGCATCCTGGCGAGCATAGCCCTGTCTCGCTGCGTGCTGCCCATGTTCTCACCGGTCAGGAGGACCCTGGTCTTGGGAGCTCTCATCGCCCTGACTATGCTCTCCAATCTCTTTGTCCTCGTGGCCTCGATGGCCGGTGCGGCCCAGCACGACCCTCGCCTGTACTTGTATCGAGACGAGGTGGAGGCCATGATCTGGTTAAGGGAAAATACCCGGCCTGGCGACATCGTCCTGGCCTCGCCTGAGACGGGACTTTTCATACCTGCCTGGGCCGGCAACCGGGTGCTGTACGGTCACCCCTTCGAGACCATCCAGGCCAAAGAGAAGAAAGCATTAGTCGAAGCGTTCTTTCGGGAGGGTATCGGTGGGCAGGCTGGGCGAGAGATAGTTCGGCTTTACCGCCCAGCCTATCTCTTCTATGGGCCCCGGGAGCGAGAATGGGGCGAATTCGGGCACGAAAGGCTGCCTGTTGTCTACCAGAATGGCTCAGTGACCATCATGGACCTTCGGGCCTCACTGCAGTCCTCCCTTCTTCAACAAGATCGGCCTGGCCGCCCGTTTGTGGACCCTCGCTGGTGCTCGGCAGCCATTTGGGCGAGCTGTTATCCGCAGGGTAACTATTCAGGCCGCCATGTCCAGCGATTGAAATCGCCCCTCATGGACTTGCCAAGCGTCCACCGGCGTGGACGCAATCCTGTCCGCGAAGGCGGACAACCAGCCAAAGGCTCAAAAGGCGCGGTTTGAACCGCCAGCCTGAATAGATATGGCAAGAAAGGAGCATCTAATGGCTACGGCAGCCGACAAAGAGATTGCAGCCAAGTACGGAGAACTGACCCCTCATTTCCCCAAATGGGAGAAAATCAAGGACCTGATTGACCAGCTCATTGACTTCATGCTCAACTACCGTCAGAGCGGTCACCCCGGTGGATCGCGGTCCAAGGTCCATGCCCTGGTAGTCACCCTGCTCAGCGGGGTGATGCGTTGGGACATCCGCCACCCCGAAAAGCGGTTTGGCGATCGCTTCATCCTGGTTGCCGGTCATACCATTCCCCTTGTCTACGCCACCCTGGCCCTACTCAACGAAGCCCTGCGGGTCAAATATCAGCAGACAGGGGATAAAAGGTACTTCATTCCCAAGCCTGAGGAGCGAGCCCTCTACTGGGAAGACCTGCTGAAGTTCCGACGCAACAAAGGGCTTTCCGGCCACGCTGAAATGGAAGGCAAGACCCTCTTTCTGAAGTTCAACACCGGCCCCTCAGGCCATGGTTCGCCGGCGGCTGTGGGAGAGGCCCTGGCCCTCAAGAGGGCCGGTGCTGGCGAGGTCAAGGTCTTTGCTTTTGAGGGCGATGCTGGCCTCACCCCTGGTGGTGCCCATGAGGCTAAGAATTCGGCCTGGGGCCTGGCCCTGGATAACCTCTATTACGTGGTGGACTGGAACGACTTTGGTATTGACGACCATCCGCTAAGTTCCGTGATCTATGGCACCCCCACCGACTGGTTCGCCCCTTATGGCTGGCGGGTTTTCGGCGTCGAGCAAGGCCATGATTGGGGGGCTGTCACGCGGGCTATCCTGGAGATGGTTTACACTCCCAACCCCGACCGGGCGCCCAGCGTCACCTGGATCAAGACGCGGAAAGGACGAGGCTACCTGAAATACGATAAC
>JBBIJG010000368.1:1158-1737 GCA_037446095.1 Caldilineae bacterium | reverse complement strand
TCTCCCACGGCAGCCCTCACCCACGGAATTGCGAGCTCTTCTGGGAGACCAAACGGCCTTTTGCCGAGAAATACGGGGTGACTTTCCAGGGCTTTGGCGAGTGCGCTCCCGACACCCCAGAAGCATGGCAGGCTGAGTACGAAGCCAATCTGAAAGCGGTCATGGATGTCTTGCACCGGGATCAGGAGCTGATTGACTACATTGCCGACACCCTGGTGGCTCTGGGCGAATCCGTGCCCAAGGAACTCCCCACCTTCAAACTGGGAGGAAAGAACCCTTTCAAAGACGAGCGGCTGTACGATTTCAGGAACTACCCGCCGGAGATGTACGTGGCCCCAGGTACCAAGGCACCCAACCGCGCCGCCCTGGCCAAGTGGGGAGCCTGGGTGAACGCTTTTGGCCACGAACATTACGGGCGGCCCCTGTTCATCGCTTGCTCGGCCGACCTGGCCGATTCGACCCAGATTTCCGGCTTTGCCAAGTCTTGGGGCAACTTCCCCGGCTATGGCTGGTACGAACGCTACGGTGACGCCGAGGGGGTGCTTCTCACTCAGGAGATCACCGAATTCGCCAATGCTG
>JBBIJG010000368.1:0-1138 GCA_037446095.1 Caldilineae bacterium | reverse complement strand
CAGGCATGGCTTCGGTCAACCTGGCCGAGGATCCCGAGGCCGAGTTCAACGGCTTCTACGGGGCCTGCTCCACCTATGGCTCCTTCGTCTACCTCAAATACGGCCCCTTCCGCCTCTTCAGCCAATTGGCCCAGGACTGCCAGCTCAAAGTGGGCAAGGTTATCTGGGTAGCTGGCCACTCCGGACCCGAGACGGCCGACGACTCCCGTACCCATTTTGGAATCTTTGCCCCAGGGGTCACCCAGTGCTTTCCCGAGGGGCAGATCATCAACCTGCACCCCTGGGAGCACAACGAGGTGCCCGTGGTGCTGGGCGCAGCCCTGAGGCAGGACGTGCCTATCATCGCCCTGCACCTGACCCGTCCGGCCATTGAGGTGCCCGACCGCCAGGCGGTGGGCATGGCCTCCCACTTCGAGGCGGCCAAAGGAGCCTACCTGGTGCGGGATTACAAACCGGGCCGGAAGCGGATGGGCACGGTCATCGTGCAGGGCACCAGCGCCATGCTCAACATCGTCAAAATCCTGCCCGAGTTAGATAAGGCGGGGCTCAACGTCAAAATCGTGGCCGCTATCAGCCCGGAGCTCTTCCGCCTCCAGCCCAGGGAGTACCGGGAGCGTATCCTCTCCCCGGCTGACTGGCTCGATTCCATGTGTGTCACCACCCAGGCGCGCTGGCTGATGCACCCCTGGCTGCATAACAAAATCGCCGAGG
Source organism: Caldilineae bacterium (assembly GCA_037446095.1). GTDB lineage: Bacteria > Chloroflexota > Anaerolineae > E26-bin7 > E26-bin7 > E26-bin7. The sequence continues at coordinate 427 of JBBIJG010000368.1, read as the reverse complement.
AATACACCCTCTCCGCCGACTGGGACAATCGCTGGCGGACAGGCGGCACGGTGGAGGAGGTTGTGGAGGAAGCCCACCTCTCTCCCCGGTGGCTCTTGGACGGCATCGAGCGTTTTGTCCGAGACCGGGAGAAGCGGCTGGGCCAGTTCAGGCGGGCATTGGAAGAGGCAGGTTAGACAGCCGCGCGGAACAGAATCCGCGCCTACACCCCTTCCCATGCACGCCTTGCGCCAGCCCAACCTGGCTCTGGAGGTCGCTCAGAAGCCGAGAGGCCCCTTCATTGCACCGTGATCTTGTCTTTAAGCTTCTCAAAAGTGGCATCGCCGATTCCCTTAACGTTCTTAATGTCCTCAATGGACTGGAAGGGGCCATTGGCGGTCCGATACTCAATAATGGACCGAGCTCTGGTAGGGCCGATACCTGGCAG
>JBBIJG010000367.1:0-3527 GCA_037446095.1 Caldilineae bacterium | reverse complement strand
GCCTGAGCCCCCCAATCCATCCCCCCCGCCTGCCCCTCTGCCCGGCGGGATGCAGGGTTATTGGGGCTCCATACACTCCCACAGCACTTACTCCGACGGTTCCGGTCCTCCTCGCTACGCCTTTGCTGTGGCCCGGGCCAATGGAATGCACTTCCTGGCCATCACCGATCACTCCCATCGGTTCAATGACTTTCAGTGGGCTGACATCCTGACCCAGGCTCAGGCTGCCACCGTGGAGGGAGCCTTCGTGGGCCTGCGTGGCTTTGAGTGGACCTCCCTCGAGCAGGGCCACTGTAGCGTCTTCGCCACCGATGCCTACATCTCCCGCAACGATCCGCCTTATCACGCCCTGGCCGGCTTCTACGCCTGGCTGGCCACCCAATCGGAGGCCATTGCCCAGTTTAATCACCCCTTTGGTCCACCCGAGGACACCGGCTTTGATGGCTTTGCCTACGACGCGGCAGCCGCTCAGAAGATGGCTCTGCTGGAAGTGGGCAACGGTAGCGGAGCAGGGTACCGCACCTTCGAGATGGCTTATCTCCGCGCCCTGGCTATCGGCTGGCGGGTGGGAGCAACCAACAACGGTGACACCGAGACACCGGACTGGGGTCTCGACACCCCTCATCGCACGGGCATCGTGGCCCCGGTCCTGACCCGGGACGAGCTCCTGGCCGCCCTGCGGGCAAGGCGCACCTTCGCCACCGAGGACAGCAACCTGGCTCTGACTTTGAGGTCCGGCGACCAGTGGATGGGCTCCACCCTTGCCCCTTCGGCCGCCCTCGCTCTCAGCGTGGACTTTTACGATCCCGATAGTGAAGCTATCACCCTGGAGTTATTCGACCGCTCGACCCTCGTTGCGGCCACCTCCGTCAGTGGGCTCATCTCCCACACCTGGACGGTCAACGTCCCCGGCGCAGCGGGGCACTTCTACTTCGCCAGAGCCACCCAGGCCGATGGCGACCGGGCTTACACCAGTCCCCTCTGGACAGAAGGCACGGCAGCTCCTGAGGCCATCGCTATCAACGAAGTCTTGCCCAGGCCCAAATATGAGGATTGGAATGGCGATAGTCGCATTAACTCTGACGATGAGTGGATTGAGTTGTACAATCCCGGCGACAAAGACGTGGGCCTGGACGGGTGGCAACTAGATGACGTGAGAGATGGGGGCAGCGCGCCTTACGTCATTCCTTTTGGCACCGTCATCCAAGCCAGAGGCTTCCTGGTCTTCTTCAAACGGGAGACGGGCCTCGCCCTGAACGACGATGGAGACTGGGTGCACCTCCTCCGCCTCGACAGCAGCCAGGCCGACGCTTTCTCCTACACCCACAGCCCCGGCGACGACCGCTCCTGGAGTCGGGTGGTGGATGGCAATGGGGGATGGACCAAGTTTTACGAGGTCACGCCGGGAAAGCCCAATCGTCCGCCCAGGCCGGAGCCTACGCCAACCCCCTTCCCTTTATTCACCATCGCCGAAGCCCGAAGGCAACCCTCTGGGACTACCGTGACCGTCCGGGGGCAGGTCACCGTGCCCCCACCTGTCTTTGGCGAGAAGACCCTCTACATTCAGGATTCCACAGGGGGCATCCTGATCTACATCAGCCGAAACGACTATCTGCCTCTGGCCGAGGGCGATTGGGTTGTACTCAGAGGTGAAGCTTACGATTATTACGGCGAGCGAGAGGTCAGAATCTACCGGGAGAGTGACCTCCTCCTGCATCAGGGGGCCGGGGAACCCCTGCAACCCACCGTGATCCGGACAGGCCAGGTGGATGAAAACCACGAGGGTCTTCTGGTCATGGTCGCCGGCCGGGTGGTCGGCTACGAGCGATATGCCATCCATCTCGACGACGGCTCAGGGCTGGTGAGGGTTTACATCAAACAAGAGACGGGCATCGAGAAACCGTGGGTGGAAGAGGGTCAGACTTTTAGCGTCGTTGGCCTGGTCAGCCAATATGCCAAAGAGAAGCCTTACGAAGGCGGGTATCGTCTCTTACCTCGCTACCCATCCGATCTCCTGCAACTGCCTGCCTACCTGCCTGAGACAGGAACGGTGCTTTATGGTAGGGCACCTGTACCGCCTGGGCTGCCCTGGTAAAAGCAAAGCCGCCCTGAGCCGACATAGGGCGGCTAAAGTCTCTCCTGAAAAGGTAGGGCAAATTGGCAATTTTGCCCTACGGTCACATCATTTTCATCTGTCGTGGCGGCGGTCTACCGCCATGAATAACTCCCATGATCAGCGGGAAACGCGGCCCGACACCTCGCCGCCCATCAGCCTTTCGACTTCAGCTACGGTCACCAGGTTGAAATCGCCGATGATAGAATGCTTCAGGCAGGAGGCAGCCACGGCAAAGTCCAGGGCCTTTTGCCGGTCTTCCCCATAAGTGCGGAGACCGTAAATTAACCCTCCGACAAACGCATCACCGCCTCCCACCCGGTCTACTATGTGGGTGATGTCATAAATAGGGCCGACATAGAACTTTCCCCCGTCCCACAGCACCCCCGACCAGGGGTTGTGACTGGCTGAAATCGAGCCGCGCAGGGTGATGGCAATGGTCTTCAAGTTGGGGAAACGCTTCGCCAGTTCCTCGCAGACGTAGCGGTACTTGTCGGCCTCTACCTTGCCCGCCATCACGTCCACCCCGGGCGCCTTGATGCCAAATACCTTGTCGGCATCTTCCTCGTTGCCGATGGCCACGTCGCAGTGGCGCACCAATTCGGGCATCACCTCGCCAGCTGTCTTGCCCCATTTCCACAGTTTCTCGCGGTAGTTCAGGTCACACGACACGGTCAGTCCCATCTTTTTTGCCACCTGGACCGCTTCCAGGCAGACATCAGCCGTGCCTGCCGAGATAGCCGGGGTGATGCCGGTCCAGTGGAACCAGTCGGCGTCGGCGAAGACCTGTTCCCAGTCAATCATCCCGCGCTCGATGGTGGCAATGGCTGACCCTGCCCGGTCGTAGATGACCTTGCTGCCACGCTGCGCGGCGCCCATCTCCAGGAAATAGATGCCCAGCCGGTCGCCGCCGCGCACAATCTTGTCCACGCCCACGCCATACTGACGCAGGAACTGGAGGCAGGCCTCACCCAAGTCGTTTTTGGGCAGGCGGGTGACGTAGTCAACAGGCACACCGAAATTGGCCAGCGATACGGCCACGTTGGCCTCGCCGCCGCCGTAGTTCACGTCAAAGGAGCGGGCCTGCCCAAACCGCAGAAACCCCGGCGGCGATAGTCGCATCATGATCTCACCAAACGTTACTACCTTCTTGATCATTTGCCTCTTCCCCTTTCTTTCAGAATGGGAGGAGCAGCAATACCATACTCTGCCCCAATGGTGCAGATTTGCTCGTAGGTTTGCTTCACCAAAGGGATTCCCAACCGCCGGCATTCCTCTTCCTTTTCAAATTCTTTTTGCCCGGCAAAATAGACCCGCTCAGCGCCTTCGGCGGGTGGACAGCTCCTGAGACCTTTCAGCAGGCGATCCATGTCACGCCGGAATTCCTGGGGATCGCGGAAGTTGTCAATTCTGA
>JBBIJG010000366.1:0-3537 GCA_037446095.1 Caldilineae bacterium | reverse complement strand
TCTCAAAAATGCTTTTGGAGATGGATTGGATAGCAATGGGTGCGGAAAATAGGCTCAGGGCCGGGAAACCTGCACGATGCCCAATAGAAGACGGCCATCAGCCACTTCCCGGTCCATTGCATCTACGGCCAGCCGCTCACCCGTAGCCGGCCGGTACAATCCGGTGACGATCAGGTATGCGCCCGGCGGTGTGTCGGGCCTGAGGGCGATTTCATGCTCGTCCTCAATCACCTCACCTTTATCCCAAAAAGAGGTCGGGTAGAAGCCGCCCTCAGGCAAGCCGTCGTGTTGGGCCCAAAGCCGGCCGTCTTCGCTCAGCAGGTGGACGAAGACGGTGTAGTCCTCGCCGACTGGCTCCCTGGCCTGCCAATACAGCCTCAAATGAAGGGCTTCGCCCGGTCTGAGCGTTGCTGAATCCAGGTTGTAGCCCAAAAGTGAGATGCTATCGCCGAAGGTGGCCGCCAGAGGATGCTGAGGGGGAAGGCTTTCTGCGCCCGTGACTTTCAGATAGTCCAGGACCAGCGTGTTGCCCTGGGGGCGGCCTGCCTCATCCAGCACGGGCAGGCGTTCCAAAGTGACAGGATCGTACCAACCAACCTCCAGGCGGTAGCGACCGGGAGGAGCATCGGTGGGAACGGTGATCTCGCGTCCGTCCCAGACCTCAACGCCTGCAGGCCACCGGCTGGTGGGGAAGAGGCCGTTTACAGGCTGGCCATCTTCCTGCCAGGTAAAGCCGGCACCCCGGTCGGTCAGATGGACGAAAACGACCTCATCTTCCGCCAGAGGCTGTTGATTTTGCCAGAAAAGAGAAAGGGAGGTGGAATCACCCGGCTGGAGGTGGACGGCCCCCAGCTCATAGCCGACGAGACGGACCTTACCTGCGAAATTGACCGGGCGGAGGCCACGGATCAGGGGCGGCGTGAAATCCGAAGCCAGGAAAGCTGTGACCCCTTGCCGATGATAGACCGGCTCCATATGGCGGCGGACGTACGCCTGGAAATCAGGGCGGTAGCCTTGCTCCAGACGCACGTCGTCCACCACGAGCCAGACTCGCTCTCTCGCTGCCAGGACATCTTGCAACTGGCGCACCGAGTTCAGAAGGGGAGCGGCCGTCCAACGGTCCACCAGGAACCCGTCCTTTTCCACGATATATTCCTGGTAGCCTTGCTGTAAAGCGTAACCGTCGCAGCGGCCCAGGTAGACGCCGCTGATGGAAGGCAGAGGCACCAGGATGGCATCCCCTGGCTGCCAAAAGTCACGCACGTAGCGAAAAGCGAGGTCGTAACCCACTTCTTGCTGCCTCAGCGCAGCCAGGGCCCCTGGCAGGAAAAGGACCGTCACTACCACCACCGAAAGCAGACTCAGAGTCCATTCTTGTTGGCGGCGGTCCTTCGCCGCCCCTTCGCTGTCCCTTCGCTCGCGCTCCGGACTCTGGCTCAGGATGGAAATCGGCCACCTGCCGCCAGGCCATCGCGCGGCAATGACGGATGGGACTCTGGACGCCCATGGTCGCCAGGAAGCCCCCCAGGCCATCCCTTTGAACAAAGTCGCTCCTGCCAAAAGGAAATAGACCGGCAACAGCATCGTGATGTAACGAGGTCGTCGCCAGCTCTCCCCAACCAGGAAAATGAGCTGCAATACGGTCAGGCCGAAGACAGTGTAAAGGAACAGATAAGTGGCGTTCCGCTCCCGGAAGTCCCTCAGCTTCCCTTGGGAAGCTGCTTTGACTGTCCCCACCAAAAGATAGATGAACCCCAAAATAAGGAGCAGGGTTAAAGGAGATCGAGCGGGCGACCAGAAAAACTCCCTGAAATAAAAAGCCGGTTTCACTCCCCAGCCCGTGGATAATTCCAGGAAAGGCCGCTGGCTGGAGTCGGTCACCGGGCCGCCGATGTGATTCAGGAGGATCGCTATCCCTGCTCCTGCCCCGGTCAGAAGCAGAGGGGCCATGACCTCGCCGCGCCTCAACCAGTGCCAGCCCCGTCGGCCGGCCAGAGCCAGGATAATGGCCGGCAGCAACAGGATGGTTGCCGTCTGAGTGAGGAGAGCGAGGACGAAGAAAAGGGCGAACAGGTAGCGTTCTCGACGGGCATCTCCCTCGATGGCTCCCCGGCCCAGGTGGTACAGGGCCAGAAGCACAAAGAACGTCTGCAAGCTGTACATCCTGGCCCGGCCCATCCAGACGATAGTCTCCGGTGCCAGGGCCAGCAGGACGGCGGCCAGCAGCCCGACTCGCCTGGAGAAAAATCGCCTGCCGAAGCGATACAACAGCGGGATGCTGGCTAGCCCCACAAGGAGGCTCGGCACCCTGGCCACCGGTTCGCTGAGGCCAAAGAGGCCGATGAACAAAGCATCGAGATAGGTGAAAAGGAGTCCCTGGGAGTAAAAGAAACCTGAGGGGAGAAGGGGCAGGCCGCGCTGAATAACCTGTCGGGCAGCCCAAATGGTGGAATACTCATCCACATGGGGGCTGACGGTCAACAGATAGATCAAGCCCAGACAGAATCCGAGCGGTATCACTTCTCCCAGGAGCAACATTTCTGCCGAGCGTAACAGGGGATAGCGGAGAGAGGCACCTTTTCCCATAACGATTTTTCTCCTCCGGCTCACATCGGCCTGGCTTCTTCCAACACAGGGATCAGGCGTACATCCTGGAAAAGCAAACTCAGGCAACGCCTGTCGTTGGAACCTGCCTCGACTTCGGCCGGCACCTCACAGCCTTCAGCCGCCTGAAAGACGATGTCGTTCTGACCTTTTGCCAGGGTGAAAGGCGATGTGACCAGCTCCTGCCAGCCCATGACCTCGAAAGCGGCCAGGGCCTGGCCATTGACGGTGACCTGGACGTGACGAGGGCCTCGAAAAGGGTAAACAGCGAAACGCAGGCGGTAGCGGCCCTCAGTCAGGCGATGGACGTACAGAGTGCCCTCATCCTTCAGCCAGCGGGCCGGGTGGCCACCGGCTTCCTCGACCTCGTACCAGCCGTAGCTCAGAGCCAACAGGCCATCCTCGTCCCCCTCAACCTGGGCTTCGGGGACCAGGAAGGCTGCCAGCCGCCGATCGTCGTAGAAGGGTTCGCCCAGCAGATGGCGGAGAGAAGCCAGCGCTGCCGCATCCTCTTCGGTTGACCACACCCCTTTGTGGAGGACCACGTACCGGATGCGGTAGCGGTTCAAGGTCGGCAAGGCATCTTTTGGCGAAGGGCGGGGGATGATATCCTCCTTCACCGGGGGCAGGACCAACTCCTGTAAGGCTTTCATGCCGCCTTCCAAACCCTACGGCAGGCGCCAGACGTAGCCCCCGACCATTTTACGCTGGTGCACGGTCTGGTAATACATGGCCCGGTTGGAGGCCGCCCGCAACCAGATGGGCCATTGGGGCAGGTCCAGCACAGCAAAGTCTCCGGGTTCGTGAGCCATACGCTGATAAAAGTCCGGCACGCTGGCGTCCATCGTTGGGAAAGGCCAGGCAACTACATAATCAAAGAGAATGAGCACGGAGAGGATGGCTATCAGGCCTCCTGGCGAAAGTTTGCGCCAC
>JBBIJG010000365.1:1544-3550 GCA_037446095.1 Caldilineae bacterium | reverse complement strand
TTCACCCTGCCTATCGCTGGCCCGGAAACAGTGCAGGCCGAGGCACCAAAAGGGTGGGCCGACCTGAAGATTTCTCCCGACCGCAGGCTGATCCTGGCCGTGGAAGACGACGACGGCGCGGTTATCCTCTACAAGCGGTATCTGGAGAAACACGGCTACCAAGTGGTGGGCTTAGGGGAAGGCGAACAGGCCGTACGTTGGGTTCGGGAGTTGTCGCCCTATGCCGTCATCCTGGACGTGTTGCTGCCGGACAAGGACGGCTGGCTGGTGCTCGAAGAACTAAAAAGTTCGCGGGAGACCCGTCAGATCCCGGTGCTCGTCTGCACCATCGTCAGCGATGGAGAAGCCCGTGCCCTCAGCATGGGAGCGAACGCTTATCTGGTCAAACCCGTTCTCGAAGAAGATCTACTTCAAGCTCTACAACGCTTAGAAGAGCGGCAAAGGGTGTGAATGATTGACAAAGTGCCATTTGTATGTTAAACTATAAAGACGGCTGACCATAGGTCAGCCGTCAGTTTGGAGAAAACCAATATGTATCAGTGGTCTATCGAATGTGCGCGCTGTGGCTGGCATGAACTCTATCAGAAGCCCCGCCTGGCCTGCCCGGAGTGCGGGGGAGACTGGCTGGATGCCCGGTATGACTACGCAAGCGTGCGTCAGAAGTGGGATGCCGAGCTGGCCAGGCGGCCTTTCACCATGTGGCGCTACCGTGAGCTGCTGCCCCTGCGCAACGACGCCAACCTTATCACCATGGGCGAGGGGGGTACCCCCCTCTACCAGGCCACCAACCTGAGCATGATGTTGGGTCGGCCTCACATTTACGTCAAGGACGAACGGCAAGGCCCCACCGGCTCCTTCAAAGACCGGCAGGCTTCTCTTGCCATCTCCGCCCTGAAAGAGGAGGGGATCACCGAGCTCGTGCTGGCCTCCACCGGCAATGTGGCCATCTCTTACTCCGCCTATTCCGCCCACGCCGGGATCAAGCTGTGGGCTTTCCTGACCAGCACCGTGCCGGCTGAGAAGATGCGAGAAGTAGCCATCTATGGCAGCGAAGTGATCAAGGTCACCGGCACGTATGACCAGACCAAGCGGGTCGCAGCCGAGTTCGCCCAGCGCAAGGGGCTCTACTACGACCGTGGAATTCGGAGCATCGCCGTCAAAGAAAGCATGAAAACCCTGGCCTTCGAGATGGCCGAGCAGCTCGGCCGACTGCTGGGGCCAGAAGCAAACCCGGCTTTTGCCCCCTGGCGTACCCCTGACTGGTACATCCAGGCCGTCAGCGGCGGAATGGGACCGGTGGGGGTCTGGAAAGGGTTTGAGGAACTGCTGACCATGGGCCTGGTGTCCCGTCTGCCCAAGCTGGCCTGCGTCCAGGTAGAAGGTTGCGCACCGATGGTACGCTCCTTTCGCGCCGGCCTGGAGGAAGCAGAACCGGTGCTCAATCCTCAGACCAGGATCACCACCGTGGCCACTGGCCAGCCGGGGCCTGCCTATTCTTTCCTGCGCCGCGTCATCCTGGAACACGGGGGCACCTTTGAGGTGGTCACAGACGAAGAGGCTTTTCGGGCCATGCATGTCATGGCCAAGATGGACGGCATCTCCATGGAACCAGCCGCAGCTATGGCCTTCGCTGCGCTGTTCAAGATGGTGTCCCAGGGTCTGGTGAAAACGGACGAGGTGGTGGTGGTGAACTGCTCCGGCCACACCTTCCCCGTGGAAAAATTCCTGCTGGGTGACGATTGGACTCGCAGCGTGGAGGTGCCAGCCGAGGCGGAAATAACACCACTGCCCCAAGAAGAAGGCTTGCTGGCCTCGCTGGAGCGTCTGGACCGACGGGTGCAGCGCATCGCCATCATCGAGGATAACCCGGAAGCCGTGCGGCTGTTGCGGCGCGTGTTGCAGGCTCACGGTGAATATCAAATTGACGAGGCCTACGACGGTGAGGCCGGGCTGGAGATGGTCCGCCAGATGCCGCGGTCTTTCTCCCGGAAGGCCGTGCGGTCGCC
>JBBIJG010000365.1:0-1534 GCA_037446095.1 Caldilineae bacterium | reverse complement strand
GGACTTGATGCTACCCGGGTTAGACGGGTTTGGCCTACTGGATGCCCTGAAAGCCGATGAGCACCTGAAAGAGGTCCCGGTCATCGTGGTCACAGCCCGAGACCTCACCACCTACGAACGACAGCGACTCAGCGGTCGCGTGCGCGCCCTGTGGCAGAAGGGCTCTTTCCTGAGCACCGACCTCCTGGAAGACATCGAAGCCGTATTGAGGTAGAGCCGGCTGCCCCCTACCTCAATTCTCGCCAGCGGCCATCGTGCAGCAGGTCCTCCCAACTCACTTCCACACTGCTCTCGCGGCCGATCAGCAGCACACTAGTCACCAGCAGCCCCCCGCCGATCCACTGCCGGAGGGAGAGCCTCTCGCCCAGCACCAGGTAAGCCAGCAAGAGGGTCACCAGGAGCTCTGCGACCCCCAACAGCGAAGTCTGAACACCGCCTAGCTGGCGTAGCCCGGTGAAAACCAGCAACCTGGCCAGGGCCGTGGGGATCAAAGCCAGCAGCAGGATAGCCGTCCAGCCCTCCGGTGAGATGGGTGTCCATGGCGTCCCTGTGGCCAGTCGGGCCGTAGTGACCACCGCCGCCATAGCGGTCAGAGTATAAAGGGTCACAGTGCGTGAGTCCAGCTCGGCCAGCGTCCATTGCCCCAGCACCAGGTGCCAGCCATAGCAGGCGCTGGCACTGAGGATCAGCATGATCCCCAGCCAGTCCGTGGAGCTGAGACCTGTATAGACCAGGAGATATACCCCCAGCAAAGCCAGTCCCAGGCGCAGCAGGGCCAAGCGAGAGATGGGGTGGCCCGCCGCACTGAGGAAAACAAAGACCCAGATAGGATAAAAGGTCCAGAGCAATTGAGTCAATGAAGCGTCCAACCGGGCCAGACCGGTGTAATACAGCAGCGAGCCTACCCCGTTGGTCACCCCCATCCCAATACAGCCCAGCAAGCTCTGCCAGCGAATGGAGAGAGTCTGGGGCCAGAATACGAGGTAGAAAAGCCACAGCAGGGCAACAGCGATGACCGTGCGCAGCGCGGCCAGTGTGAAGGGCGTCACTGCCGCCTGATAGGCCAGCTTGCCGAAAATCGGTGCCAACCCAAGACAGACCGTCGAAAGCAGGGTGAAGAGCATCCCCTGCCCCCATCTTTTCCGTAGTAGCTGGTTGCTGAGTTTCATCAAGCGCTTCTCCATCGGCACAACCTCCCACGCCCGGATTGCAATCTGCGGCTTGGAGACGCTGTGCGCTGGCTGTCCGCGCAGGCGGACAATCAGCGCCGCGCGAGGAGCGTAGCGACGAAGCAATCTCTTTGAGGAGCTGAGATTGCTTCGTTCCGCTCCTCAGAAACTTGCTGTCATTGCGAGCCCCGCCGGGGCGAAGCAATCTCACCATGGCCAGGAGATTGCTTCGTCGGTCTGCGGTCTCGCAAGCTTTTAGGCCCGACGATAAATCGCCCTCCGCCAGCCCACTGAAGAGTGTTTAGCGTGTCCCCATACACGCCCAGACGGGCCTTTGGGCCTGAACGTTAACGTTCAGGCTGAGC
>JBBIJG010000364.1:0-3558 GCA_037446095.1 Caldilineae bacterium | reverse complement strand
TTCGGCTAATTGTTAAGGACCAAATTGAAGACTACAGATTTGTTCAAAGTCCAAGCTAGTAAGGTTCCTCAGGTGACTTGAGCGGAAGGGAAACACCCTGCTCCATCCCGAACCAGGTAGTTAAGCCTTCCAGCGCCGATGGTACTTGGGGGGAGACCCCCTGGGAGAGTAGGTCGTCGCCTGTAAGGAACCTTTTTTGTTGCCGACGTGACAGTTTCTGCCCCTCGGCTTGGCCTTGGCCACGACCTGGCGATAAATCGCCAGGCTGAGCATATCAAGCCCGCTGAAGAGTGTTTAGCGTGTCCCCATACACGCACAGACGGGCCTTTGGGCCTGAACGTCAACGTTCAGGCTGAGCGGCTCAAGCGTGCTGAAGCACGCTGTTCTGGCTGCGGCAAGGGCGTTTCAACGCCCTTGGGCTGCTCAGCCCTGACGTTTACGGCGGGGCCTCTAGGCAGCCTTGACATAACGACGGATTATCCGACCCACTCTGAAGCAGGCTATTCCAGTCGGGCCTGAAAGCGCCTGACGGAGAAGGAGAATAGTGCAATGTCAAACTTAGGGCCAATGTCAAACTTAGGGCGATGGCTCGTCACGTTGGGATTGTTGTCTCTGGGAGTGATCCTGTCCCTCTGGGGCCTCCGCCGTAAGCGCAGCGTTGCCGTGCTGGTTCTATGCCTATGCCTGGCTGCCCTGGTGCCCGTCGCTCTGGCTCAGATCGAGATCCCACCTGCCGGGTCCGTGGCCCAGCTCCAGACCAATGGACCTAATCACTTGCTCACTTCTGGTGATTGGTACGCAAGTGCCGGACCGGGGTATCACTCTTTTGAGATCTACATCCCTTGTACCATTGCTCCTATGCAGGTAATCACCGTTGAGCTCTTTGATCCAGAGTCAAATGATACTGGGGCTGGCGATTTGGATGAGATAAGTGGAGCGCAAGATAATACCGCGTTTACTCTGACGAACCCCAGTGGGGTTGTAATGGCTGCAACCACGTACACGCCTACCGGAGGCACTTCGGCGAACTGGGTCATTTCACTACCTTTACTCCAGGCACCGGTGGCTGTGGAGTCTACAGATTAACGACCAGCACCTCCAATGATGATCAACAGGCTTGGAAGCTGCGAATAGAGCCCGACAATCCCGATGGGACGCCTGGCACGGGCGATGAGATTAGCCTTGGCACTCTGGAGACCAGTTTTCAGCATACTAGCCGCGGTTGTCAGGTTTTTCACTTTTTCGTTCCGGTCACGCCTTCTATCCGCCTCAGCAATTTCGACATGGACGGTAGCATTAGTGTTGTTTACACCGATACCGATGGCACGCCCTATTCTGGTACTGTCTCGGGACAAACTGTGTGGAACAATGGCGGTGGTGCTGGTTATCCGCCCCCAGGTGGGGACGTGTTCCCAGAACCCGAGTCCGGCTGGTGGCAGGCAACTTTATGCGTGGACACAGGTAATCAGTACGTTTTCGACACGGGTGGCCTGCCTTATTTCTACGAAAAACCGGCTACACCTGAGATAACCGTCAGCAAGGACGATGGGACTACCACCTTTAGCCCTGATGGCGTGCTGACCTATACGATTACTTATGCCAACAATGGGCCGGGCGCGGCCCTCAATGCGGTACTGACCGATACGTTGCCCCTTTCCACCACTTTCCTCTCGTGCAGTGGTGGGTTAAGCTGTGGGTATATCCCGCCGCCGCCAGGGTCGGGTGTCGTCACCTTTAGCCTGGGAACTATCAGGGCTGGCGACTTGGGCTCTGTGACGGTGAGTGTGCACGTGGATGCGGGTGCGCCGGCCGGGACCATAACGAACACGGTCGAGTTGGACTACAGCGATATTGTCTTCTCCGATTACCCGACCCAAACGGCTACCGATGTGGATCAATACCAGCAGCCACCGCCTAACCCAGGCATCGAGATGACTAAGACAGTGTATCTGGGCCACGATGGTGGTGCCGGGTGTCCGGGTGGCGAGATCGTGACCGGGACGATCGGCGCAGAGGTGACCTACTGTTTTGAGGTGACCAACATCGGCAATACCTACCTGGATAGCATCGTTATCACCGATGCTTTGCTGGGTATCCCACCCGCTGCTGTGGTGCTGCGGAGCGGAAGCACCCCATTGGCGCCGGGGGCCAGCCTGGTTTACTACTACGAAGCCACGCTCGGCGGTGATTTGGTCAATACAGCCGAAGTCGAGGGCAACCCTACGGACCCTACTGGGAACGACCTGCCCGGTCTGGACGACCCCACCGCAGCCGATGACGCCAGGGTGGCCATTGAGGCTCCGGCTCCCACACCCGAACCACCAACTCCGGCGCCGAAACCATCTGAACCGGAGCCGCCTCCACCAGCACCGCCCTCGGCCGCCACGGCTGTACCTGCCCCAACGCCTACCATTGAAATCCTGGCTGTCGCCATGTTGCCGGAGACGGGCGATCTTCCAGACTGGTTCACAGTTATCTTGGGAACTCCCGTCATTATCAGCGCTGCCGGTCTGTTGAGTCTGGCTCTGCTGAAAATGAGAGGTTGCCACAGTGGTGGGAAAGGGGACTGACCGTTTAGACATTCTGTAATGGGGTGGAGGTGCTATTGAGGCAAGAGATAGGTGGGTCCAGCAGCCCTAAATGGGCTGTAGTCTCGCTCATTGTCCAGTTCACGCTGATGGGCTGCATAAGCGTGATGCTGGTAGCCTGTGCCCTGCTAGGGGCTCTCTGGCACCGAGAGGGTTCTCCCAATCCGTTCGCCTACCTTGTGAGCAGTGACCGGAAGCTGAAAACCCAGTTTCCGGCTTCTGAGCGGCGGGGTCAGGAGACAACGCCAGCTCCGTTGTCAGCAACCTCATCCTCAGCGGAGGTGGTTTCCGAGGTGCAACCCCCGGACATGGGGAGGGCCATTGTCACGCCCGAAGCAGTTGCCAACGAGAGTCCTTCCTCCCCAGCTCAGGCTGTCGCCTTGCCAGGGGGACCGGCCGTGAGCCAAGTGCCCACGGGGCTGGTTGCTTCTCTGCCCCGCCGACCGGCCACGCGCATCGTCATCCCGGCGATTGGCGTTGACGCGCCGGTAGTGGTCATCCCCATTCGCAACGGCACCTGGGATGTGAAGCAGATCACTGACGAGGTGGGGCACTTGCAGGGGACGGCGAGCCCAGGTGACAGCAGTAACGTAGTCATGGCTGGTCACATCACTCTGGCTGGAGGAGGTTATGGCCCCTTCAGGGGGCTGGCTCAACTGCAAGCGGGTGATAAGATACAAGTCTATGTTGGAGATGAAGAAGTCTACGTCTACACGGTAGATGCTGTTAAAACGGTGAAGGCCACTGACATTGAGGTGGCTTACCCCACTCCAGACCCTATACTGACCCTTATCACATGTATCCATTGGGATCCTGTACAAGGCCGTTACACCAACCGTCTGGTTGTTGTCGCTCACCTTGGTGACTGAAAGAGCCCCGGCTGGACCGGGGCTCGGCGTTTATTCAGGATGGGGCCCCCTGCGCCACTATAAGCTCCACCATCTTGGGCAATACTACTGCTACATCCTCA
>JBBIJG010000363.1:0-3567 GCA_037446095.1 Caldilineae bacterium | reverse complement strand
ACCGAGCCATCGCCAATCCAGGGAGGGCCTGGCCAGTCTCAGTAGCTCACAAATTGCTCCCGCTGGATTTGTAATCCAGCGGCCCGGCGGCGGATTGCAAATCCGCCACGAGCAAAAACGGGATCTATTGAGCCTGCGCCTCAAATCCTGGAACGCCGGGGACCGCAGCAGGATCACACACAAAGGGCCCAGCAAGGGAAGAACGAGAAGCCATTTGACCAGCATCCCCAGGCCCAGGCCCAGGCCAAAGAGCAGCGAGTACTTTCTGTCTTCAAAGCCATTGGTGCGCAGCAGCAGGCAGATATTCAAAGCCACAGCCGTCATCAGGGCATAGTCCAGGTAGAAATACCTGGCCATAGAGAAGCTCATGGGGAACAGAGACACCAGGCAGGCAGCCAGCAAACCGACCTGCCTGTTGAACATCTTTGCCCCAATGCCATATACCGAGAGCAGCAGAACGGCCATGTAGAGCACATTGGTCATGGCTGCTACGTCATCTGATACACCCAGGAGCCTTTGCAGAGGAAGGGCCGAGAAATAAAACAGCGGCGGGTAGTGGCTCCAATGCCCATCGTTGAGAGTCATGGCCTGGAAGAGGGAGACCACATTCACATGCTCCAAAATCCGGCCATACTTCAGAAGGCGCGTCAAGTGCCGTGGGGCGTCCCAACCAGTGGGAAAAACGTTGGCGGCCAGCCACAGCCAGTTATTCACAGCGTGAAATAGCCACAGGCACGCCAAGGCGATCCAATGCCAGTACCTTTTCACAAGTTCCCTAGGTCTTGCCACGCGGAGCCTTACCTCCTTCCAAACTCACGAGCCAGTTGTTCCGCGCTGAGGTGGCCCATGGTCGGGCGGCCGTGAGGACAGGTATGGGGCAAGCTGGTCTCTTCCAACTGCTGGACCAGGTCCCGCATCTCTTCTGGGGAAAGGGTCTGGCCGGCCCGCACGGCGCTGTGACAGACCACGGTGACCAAAACCTTCTCCTCCCGCCTCTCCCCACTGCCCTCCTCGGCCAGCTCGTCTAAAATCTCAGCCACCGCCTGGCCGGTATCACCTCTCTTGAGCGCAGCCGGCACCGCTCGCAGCAAATAGGTTCCGCCCCCGAAAGGCTCAACCTCGAAACCCAGTTCGGTCAGGGCCGCCAGGTACTCGGTCATGGCCACCTGCTGACGAGGTGTGAGCTCCAGGGGCAGAGGACTCAAAAGTTGCTGCGAAGCAACAGCCTTGTGGGTCCGCTCGGCAGCGAAGCGTTCGTAGAGCACCCTTTCGTGGGCCGCGTGCTGGTCTATGAGGTACATGCCCCCCGGTCCCTCGGCGATGATGTAGGTCTGGCCCAGTTGGCCCAGCACCCGCAGCATAGGGAGCTTGGGTCGCATCTGAGGGGTGACGGCCGTTGCCAAAGCATCCTCAGCCGTGCGCTGGACCTCCAAAGCCAACATGCCCCCAGGACGGCGCTCACTTCCTACCCCGGTCAGCCGTCGCGGTTGCCCCCAGACCGGAGGGCTCTCTACCGGCTGCAGGCGACCGGTCACGGTGGGGAGAGGAGCGCTTGCGGTGAGGGCACGGCGCACGGCTTTCTGCACGGCAGCAAAGACCTCGTTGCTCCGGCGGAAGCGGACCTCTCGCTTGGTCGGGTGGACGTTGACGTCTACCTCGGCCAGGTCCAGGTCCACGTTGAGGACACTAATGGGGTAACGCCCCGTGGGCAACAGGGTGTGATAGGCCTCGGTGACGGCGTAGCTGAGGGAGCGGTCTTGCACCCAACGGCGGTTGACAAAGAAGGTCAGGTACTGGCGGCTGGAACGATGCAGCGAGGGGGAGCTGACGTACCCGTGGACCCTGATGGCAGCCGTTGGGCGTAGGTCTCTGACCGAGCCCCCCTCATCGCTCTCCACCGGTAGCATCTGCCGGGCCGCTTCCAGACCATAAACCTTGACCAGTACGTCGTACAACTGGCCGCTGCCGGTGGACTGGAAAGCCAGGCGGCCATCGGTCAGCAGACTGAAACGCAACTCGGGATAGGCCATGGCGTAACGGGAGACCAATTCGCTGATGTGGCCGGCTTCGGTGACCTCGCTGCGCAGGAATTTCCGTCGGGCGGGGATGTTGTAGAAAAGGTTCTCCACCGTAACAGTCGTGCCCTGGGGACAGCCTTTCCCCTCGCGGGCCACGATAGCGCCGTTTTCCACTTTCACCTGGGTGCCTACCGGCTCCTGGGCGGTCCTGGAAACCAGGGTCACCCGGGCCACGGCCGCGATGCTGGCCAGAGCCTCACCACGAAAGCCCAGGGTGGAGACCCGCTCCAGGTCGGCGGCGCTCTCCAGCTTGCTGGTGGAGTGGCGAGCGAAAGCCAGTTCCACCTCGTCGCCGGGGATGCCGCAGCCGTTGTCCTTGACGCGTATCAGGCGGATGCCTCCCTGGCGTATTTCGATTTTGATGTCCGTGGCTCCAGCGTCAATGGCGTTCTCGACCAGCTCCTTGACCACAGAGGCGGGCCGTTCCACCACCTCGCCGGCGGCGATTTTGGCCGCCACCTCAGCCGGCAGCACTTTAATAGGCATCGTATACCTCTATCGCCCGACTTTATCTTTCTATTTTACCACAGAAAAGCGTGCTTGCCAATTGGCGCCAGGGCGACGCTCTTGACAACAAGATGAATATATGCTATAAGGGAAAGAAGGAGTCTATGCTCTGCCTTAGAGGGAAGGGGATGCTCTGTTGAGCAGGAAGTGGCATACTATAGCCGGGGCACGGCGACGCAGGAACTATTTTATCACCGAGAAAGGCAAAGTGCTGGCCAACTCGGTAGCGGATAAGTAGGATTTTGAAGACCGGAGGGGCACATTGAATGTGGATCACCTGCGCCGGATCCTGGAGGGCGTCCGCTCTGGCGCTGTGGAGGTTGAGGCGGCTCTGGCCCTGCTGCGGGACCTGCCCTATGAGGAGCTGGGTTTCGCCAAGCTCGATCACCACCGCGCCCTGCGGCAGGGCGTACCTGAGGTGGTCTTTTGTCCAGGCAAGACCACGGAGCAAGTGGTGGGCATCGTGGAGAAGCTGGCTGCCCGTAACCGGCGGGTCATGGCCACCCGGGCCAGCCCGGAGGTCTTTGCTGCGGTCCAAGCTGCCTTTCCATCGGCGAAGTATTATCAGCCTGCGCGCATCATCGTTGTGGAGACAGGAGAAGCTCCTCCTGTCCCAGGTCGGGATGAGCCCTACATTCTGGTGATCAGTGGGGGCACCTCCGACATCCCTGTGGCCGAAGAGGCGGCGGTGACGGCAGAGTTGCTGGGCAGCCGGGTAGAACGGCTCTACGATGTAGGGGTGGCCGGCCTGCACCGCTTGCTGGACCACCGCCAGGTGCTGTTTGGCGCCAGGGTGAATGTGGTCGTGGCAGGCATGGAGGGAGCCCTGGCCAGCGTGGTGGGTGGACTGGTGGCCAACCCGGTCATTGCCGTGCCTACCAGTGTGGGCTACGGAGCCAGCTTTGAGGGTCTGGCAGCCTTGCTGACCATGCTGAACTCCTGCGCGCCGGGTGTGGCTGTGGTCAACATTGACAACGGCTTC
>JBBIJG010000362.1:0-3568 GCA_037446095.1 Caldilineae bacterium | reverse complement strand
TCGCTAAAAAGAGAATGGGTGTGGAGGTCAATGCGCTTGTCTGTCACGGTTGGCTCCTTTGAGTTTACCTCCGTCCCGAGTCTTTTCTCCTCTTTGCCACCTCTTGCCCGCCGCATTCTTTGCCTTGTCCCTGAGTGAGTGGACAAAGGGAGGGATGAAAGGGTGTGTGGCGGGCAGCTTCTCGCCCGCCACACACCCTTCCTCATTTCTCCCCTTTTACTTTAGGGTGAGTCTGCTGGACGCGTGGGCGAGCTTCAAGGAGGAGTAATCCCACCAGAGGAGGGTGATAAGCTCTCCACCAAGCCGTTAGGCGGAAAAAAACTAACCTGGCTCCAGGGCTCAACCCTCAGGTCGCCTGGGCTGTCCCTCTTATTGGGGACTGTGGGGGTGGGTAGTCTCCCTGTAAAGTGTTGGTAGCCTGGTTTCGCCCCGACGTGGAAGAAAGAGCGAAGCTCCTTCGCCAGGCTCAGGACACCGCCTGGGGGCTGAAATCCAGCCCCGGCAGGGGCTTTGCCCGTTTAGCCGAGCGGTTTAGCGCCCGGCGGGGCGAGCAAGGGATCTCAACACCCAAGGGGAGACTACCCCTGGGGGTGCAAATGGCTTAATCGCGGAAGAACTCAACAACCTCGCCTTTCTCAGCCTCGCTGGGCAATAGCTCGATGAAGCTGATGCGGTGCCAGGGGAACAGGAAGCTGGTCGCTTCAGGGGTGATGTAATGCAACTGCTTGCCATCCCGTCGGCGAGGGTTGGTACACTCCAGGACTGGGCCGTCCAGGTTCTTCAGGTCTTCCACCTCAGCCAGGATGGGATCCTCATTGGCCAAATGGATGACTACGGTTTGAGCCATGGTTCCTCCTTAAACGAAAGATAGGATGGTCAACCCTTGCTCTGCTCTCCGTCCTGCGGAGTGACCCGTCTCAATGTCCCCGAGGTTTTGTCCTGAGGACTCGGGGCGCCTGACCCGAAAAGACGGGGGCTGTCAAGGCTCGCGCTGTTTCTATCGGAAGCTGACTCGCAGGATGAGTTTACCCAATTGGAGCTCATCACCGCTCTTCAGCACTTGGGGAAGGTAGGGCGTCAGCTTCTTGCGGTTCAGGAAAGTCCCATTGATGCTACCCAGGTCTTCGATGAAAACCTCGTTGCCCCGCCTGGTAATCTTGGCGTGGCGACGAGAGACCCCTTTCTCCAGGCCGCCATCGCTGGTCAAGTCAATGTCTGGAAAGCTGGCACTGGCTGGGTCCAGACGTCCGATGTTCACTTCTTTGGTAAGAGGTAACTCCACATCTCGCCCACTATCCGGTATGGACAGCTTGATGCTTACCGGGGCAACGACTTCTTCGGACACTTCGATGGTCTCTTCTCTTTCCATCCAGGTCACCTCGGCTGCGGCCAGGGGGTCCGTCTCTTTCTGACCGCCTTCTTGGAGGTAGGAACCACACTCGTCGCAGAAGAGGGTGTTTTCTGGATGCTCCGCCTGACAAACCGGGCACTTAACCATGCCTCACCTCCCTAGGCAAGATGGACAAACTACGCGTGCCATACTTGATCTTCTTTTTTCCCTCCGGCGATAACTGGCCGGTCTTGGTTATCCGGCCGGCTTCCAGCAGGGCCGCTCTGGCCAGTTCTATCTCACCAATGTTGATCAGTCGAGTCGCCATAGCCTCCAGCCTTTGGGTAGCCAGGTCCGTTTCACCGCGTTCCAGGTCGCGCAGGGCTTTCTCTTGCATCTTGAAGATAGCCAGTTTGCCCAGTGCTCCCACGATGGCCGATGGCACTTGCTGGGCAGGGATAGGGTCTTCGGTGAAATGAACGATGATTTCCTGCCAGGCTCTCTCTTTTTGACGACCCAAAGCCGGGATATCGCCCACAACCTCCACCCGGACCAGACGGTGTTGGCCGGGAGGATGGGGAGATATCAGCATGTCTATCAAGAACACATCTCCTTTGTGGGATTCCAGCAGGCCTAAAGGGAAAATCCCCCCTTGCTCTTCCAGTCTGGTGATGTAGGGGGAAGCTCTAAAGACTTCTCGTAACTTCACCTCCTTGCCCAGTCGAAGGGTGAGAGCCAGCTCGTGGGCCAGAACCGAGCTCAGGCTATGGATTCGGTCACGAAACACCTCCATGATCTTGGCAGGGGAGTCAATGTAGACCGAGGTGCCCCCACTCCGGGCTGCTATCTGGTCTAAAAGTTCGTCATTCCAATCGGTTCCGAGCCCCAGAGTCGTGATGCTAATCTGCCGTTGATGGGCCAGTTCTGCCTGTTCCAGGCATCCCTCTTCATCGCCATAGGTCTGGCCATCGGTCAGCAGGATAAGGTGATTGATGGAATTAGGCAGGCGACATTTCTCAATTTCACCGAGACCGGCTAATAGCCCTTGCAAGATCTCTGTGCCGCCCCAGCTCCCAATGGTGCTCACCACCGATTTGGCTATGGCTTTATTCAGTCTCCGGCGACCGGGTACGAGGATCTCGGCTCTGTCGCTGAAGACCACCAGCGAAAAGATGTCATCCTCGCCCAGGCGATCAATGATGTACATAGCGGCTTCTTTAGCCCTCTGCAGCCTTTCGCCCTGCATGGAAGTACTACGGTCCAACACCAGGCATAGGTTCAAGAGGGGCTTTTTATCCCTGATTTCTGGAGAAGGCATGATTTCCAGAAGAACGTAGAAAGCCTGGTCTTCGCTCTTACAGGGGAGGGCCTGGTAGCTGGGGGTAGCCTTTAAAATCAAAGCAGGCTTCTGATCCAATCCCTCTATCTGTCGCCAGCGGTCGTAAGCCTCCCGCCGCTCGGGGTCACTCAGCACCTCGTAGGCCTCCTGGATCTCAGGGAAGTGAGCGGCCTCCTCGTCATCGGCGCCGGCATCAGGGTGATAGCGCCGAACCAGTTGGCGATAGGCTTTCTTTATCTCCTCGGCAGTCGCAGTCTTACTGAGGCCCAGAATAGCGTAATAATCTTTCTCAACTTGCATCTTTACCTCACTTCAAGGCCGGGTTTCAGAACTCCATGGGCTCAAAGCCTGGATCGTTCAACACCTCCATCAAATCTTCGCCCAGGCCCAACACCAGCAGACCCCGCTTCTGCCCGTAACGCACCACGCTCTCATCCACATACAGTGAAGCGATAGCTCCGATGAAACGACGATCGGCATACTCCGGGAAAAAATAACGTACCTGAGACATCAGCTCGACAAAATCGTCTATGTCTTTGGCGTTCAGACTGCTCCTGGTCTCGTTGATCAGTACGTACTCACCGCAGGCCGCCACGACATCGAATTCCTGGGAGCGACCGCGATCTTCCACATGGCGGCGGCGAAAGCGGACGGCGACCCAGTCTACCCGGTCTTCGGGACAGCCCTTGACTGTGCGAAGGATGCGCGGGATGCTAGGCGCCACGAAATCTTCGGCCAATGTGCCCATCTTGTTAGACAGTTCGCCCCATTTCTTTGTGGATGCGTGTATCTCTTGAGACATTAAAGCGATTTCACGCTCTGTAGCTTCGAAGCGTTCGTCCAGCCGCCGGTCGGTTTCGGCAAAGCGTTCATCCAGCCGCCGGTCGGTTTCGGCGAAT
>JBBIJG010000361.1:0-3573 GCA_037446095.1 Caldilineae bacterium | reverse complement strand
TGCCGGACTATCGAAGTGGTTCCCGTCCCCCGGCGGTCCAGTCTGAAGCGTTTGCTGACCACTCTCCTCTCCCCTCTGCCCGACATGGCTCTGCGCCTACCCTCGGCCGAGTTCCGCCGTAAGCTGGTGGCCCGTCTGGAAAACGAGCGTTTTGACGTAGTGCAGGTCGAGAGCATCGAGATGGCCCCCTATGCCTTGGGCGATGGGGGCAGGCCCCTGTGGGTTTTCGATGACTACAACGTCGAGTACCTCTTGCAGCAACGGGCCTTCGAGACCGATATCCGTCACCCGCACCGTTGGGTCGGCGCAATGTACTCCTTTATCCAGTGGCAAAAGCTCCGCCGCTATGAGGCCGCTGTTTGCCGGCGTGTGGATCGGGTGATAGCCGTATCCGAGGCAGACAGGGAACTTCTCCAGAAGCTGGCGCCAGGGGTGGAAGTGACGGTCGTCCCCAACGGGGTGTACCCCCGGGCCTACGATCCTGAGCAGAACTACCCCCTGATTCTGGAGCCTCATTCTCTCGTCTTCACCGGCAAGATGGACTTTCGACCCAACATTGATGCCGTTCTCTGGTTCTGCCGTCAGGTTCTGCCCTTGGTCAAGGCCCAGGTGACCGACGTCCATTTTTACATCGTCGGCCAGAATCCGCCCCGCCATCTCTGGTCTCTGGCGGAGGACCCCGCCGTGACCATCACCGGCCACGTGGATGATGTGCGCCCCTATATTGCCCGGGCTGGCGTCTATGTGGTGCCTCTGCGCATCGGGGGCGGCACCCGCCTCAAGATCATGGAGGCCATGGCCCTGGGCAAAGCCATCGTCTCCACTTCCTTGGGCTGCGAAGGCTATCCGGTGACCCCAGGCCGGGAGCTGGTCATCGCCGACACACCTCAGGATTTCGCCCGTCAGGTGGTGGAATTGCTGGGTGACACCCGACAGCGGGAGGAATTGGAGCGCGCCGGCCGCCGTTTCGTGGAAGAGCGCTACGACTGGCGGGCCATTGTGCCCGGGCTGGAAAGGGTTTATGAATCAGAGACCTGACAGGTTTATCTGTCTACGGTGTGGTCTCAGTGACTACAGTGCCGGGTGCAATGGAGGCCCCCGACGCGGTCGCACCAGGTGTCAGGTTGAGGAAGGGAACAAAGCTGCCGGGAGGCATGATGCCCCAGGTGACCCGACCCTGCGGGTCGCTCAGGGATTCCACAAATTGCAGTTGGATGATGGCCGGATACTTGGCCAGAGCTTCACCCTTGATTCGGATGGCTTCTGCTTCCGCTTCCGCCAACAGTTTCACCTTTTCCGCATCGCCCTTGGCCCGTTCGATGACGGACTGAGCCTCACCTTTGGCTCGCTCAACCTGGGCCTTAGCCTGATAGACGGCTTGCTCAGCCCGGTGCTGCTCGGTGATGACGTTCTCAGCCTCGATCTGCTTCTGCTCCACGGCCTGCCTGTAATCTTCAGTGAATTCGATCTTGCGCAGGCCGAAACTGTCGAGGATGATCCCCTTCTCGGCAAAAAGGGGCCTGAGCTGCTCTTCAAATTGATCCTGGACTGCCTGGATGTTCCCTGTGTAGAGGTCAAGAGCCGCATATTCCTTTGGGATGTTGCGAGCCAGGATGCGGCTGTGGAACTTGACCACTTTTTCCACCACGTCTCGCTCATCGCCAATGTTATTGGCGATCCAGGCTACTTTCTCAGGGTCAATGCGGAAACGGACGGAATACTTCAGGACGATCTGTTGACCATCCGAGGTGGTGGTATCTGTGGGAATATCTATATAGTCACCCCCCGATTCTCCCACGAGAATGTTTTGGGAGACGTCCTCCTGGGTACGATAGATGATCTCTTGGGTGCGATAGCGCACCACCCCCTCGATGAGGGGCAACTTCCAGTTCAGGCCCGGATACATAACCCTCCCCGTCACCGCCCCGAAGCGGGTGACCAATCCCACTGTGCCGTATTCGATTTGGGTGTAACTTGAGGATATCAGGACCAGAGCCAGGAAGACCACCCCGGCGACGATCAGCACGCTGCAACTGGGCAACCGTAGTTTCTGTTTCATTGTCCAACCTCCTTCTTGAGATGGTTCATTTCCGCCCGTCGGCTTTGCCACGGCCTGGCGATAAATGCCCATCCGAAAACCCGTCGGGCAGGCTAGAAAGCCTGCCCGGACAGCCTGGAAAGGCTGTCCCACCCCTGTTTGCCGAGCATATCAAGTCCGCTGAAGCCCAAAGGCCCCGACGTAATGAACTTCTTTCTGCTCCCGCCGGATTTGCAATCCGGCGGCCCGACGGCTGGATGACAAATCCAACCGGAACAGGGGTGAGGAGTACAAAAGTAGTTTGGGGCCTCTCTCGCCGTTAAGGGCACCCATACATTTCATGGTGTAGTGCCCCCTTCATCTCGCTACCGCCCCATTACCGAATTATCTCCTCAAAATTCATAAACGCCCTTGCAGCAGCCACGTGGTGAAGCCCCCGCCTGCTGCGGGGGAGCCGTCACCGCCGGGCCAGGCGGCGCCCCGGCGTAAACGTCGGGGCTGAGCAGCCCAGGGGCGTTGAAACGCCCTCAACATGGCCAGAACAGCGTGCTTTCAGCACGCTTGAGCTCAGCCTGAACGTTAACGTTCAGCCTGAAAGCGCCCAATCCTAAGGGGTAAACCAATTTGTGAACTATCCCCTTTTCACTGAGAGTCAGGGTTGATGGTTACGGTCCACTTCTTGGTATTGTTGTCTTCGTCCGTCTCGGCAACTTCATTGCGGCTATCTGCCTGGACCTCAAAGTCGTACTGACCAGCGCTGGGGTAAGAACAGTAGACCGATTTTGTACAGTTAGCATAGTGAGTGTTTGCCGGACAGGATTCTTCGTGCCAGGAGAAGTCGGGCCCTTGTCGCCAGCGAAAGTGCGAAGCCGGGAAATAAGGCCCCCCGCTGGGATAGGTGTCTGTGACAATCATGATCGTGAATTTGGCCAGGTGTCCCGCTTCATCGGGACCCCAGAAGTCTATACGGTGGACGTACAGGTCGTAAGCAGCAGACGGGGGGCAGATGCCGGCTACATGGACCGTGACCGTCCTGTCGGTCGTGCTGCCGTCGGTGAGCTCCACGTGTAGGGTGTAGGTGGTGTCGTTGCAAGGGCACACTTGCTTTTCTTTATAACCGCCGACCACAGGCTCTCCGTCCAGCCAGGCGGCCCGCACGTGCTCCACTCTGGCCTTCACCAAAGTACACTCTCCGGCATTGATGTGATCTCGGTCCGCCGTGATGCTGATGTCCGCCCCAGGCGTAGCCGTCGCTGGCGCGGGCACCACAATTTTCACGCTACAGGTCTGGCCAAAGACCTGCCCGGCGGGGCTTTTCATCCGCCAGTAGCCGGTGTATGTGCCTGGGGCAGCGGGCGCATACAGGGTCACTCCGATGTCCACATTGGCTCCCGCTGCGGTAGCAGGCACAGCCTGGGAAGGAGGCGCTCCCATCTGGTCGCCGGACACGAACACCCACTGGTACCCGCTCTCCCAGGGACAATTGCCGCTGTTGCGGATGCGCCAGATCTTGTCAATACGCGCCCCTGGGGCAA
>JBBIJG010000360.1:0-3582 GCA_037446095.1 Caldilineae bacterium | reverse complement strand
GCTGCTACCCAGCGAACTCCTGCGGAGGGCAGTAGTCAAAGGCTACAGCGCCATTGCCATTACCGATCACGCCGATGCTTCCAATCTAGAGGAACTGGTCGCCGCCCTGGTACGCTTTGCTCGCCGGCAAGGGGATGACTTCCCTCTGACTTTCATCCCTGGCGTCGAATTGACCCATGTGGCTCCCCAGAGCATTGCCCCTCTAGCCCAACGGGCCAAGGAATTGGGCGCCGGCTTGGTGCTGGTCCATGGTGAGACCCTCGCTGAACCCGTCTGGCCGGGCACCAACCGCGCCGCCGTAGAATGTCCTGCTGTAGACATCCTGGCCCATCCGGGCCTCCTCACTCTGGAAGAAGCCCGCCTGGCAGCCGAGAATAACATCTATCTCGAACTCACTTCCCACAGAGGCCATTGCCTGACCAATGGCCATGTGGCCCATATCGCCCGCCAGGCTGGGGCCCGACTGGTGGTCAACACGGACACCCACACGCCCCAGGACATGGTAGACCAGGAGATGGCCCGCCTTGTGGCCGCCGGGGCCGGGTTAAACGAGGCCGAAGTCCAAGCGGTCACGGTGACCAATCCCCAGATTATGGTGCAAAGGGCCGTGGGGAAGGGCTAACCCTAATACGGTGGATAAGAATTGCCTTTAGGCGGAAAAATCCGGCTGCAGCCTCGACTCCAGAATCTCAACACATTGAATTGAAAGGAAGATCACCTTGATGGCTTCATTACCACAAATCCTACGTGTCACCTGCCCCTACTGCCGGGCCCAATTCCCGGCTCCGACCCAGCGCATTATAGATGCCGAGCAGACCCCCGAACTCAAAGCTGCGCTGCTGCAAGGCCGCCTCAATGTGGCCACCTGCCCCCAATGTGGCAGCACCGGCATGCTCAACGCGCCTTTCATTTATCATGACCCGGAAAAAGAGCTGGCCCTTTGCTTCGTGCCCCCCGAGCTGGGCCTGTCAGCCATTGACCAGCAAAAGCTCATCGGCGAGATGACCAACGCCGTGTTGAACTCCCTGCCCTCCGAAAAGCGCAAGAGCTACCTCCTGCAACCCCAAATCTTCTTCGGCCTGCAAGCACTCATAGACACCATCTTGCAAGCGGATGGGATAAGTAAAGAGACGATCGAAGCGCAGCGAGCCAGGGGCGCCCTGATCTACAAACTCTTAGAGGCCCGGAGCGATGAGCGTCTCCAACAATTGGTTAAGGAGCATGATGCCGAACTGGATTACGAGTTCTTCCAAACTCTGACAGCCACGATGGAAACGGCCAGAGCCGACGGCAAAGATGAGCTGGCGCAGCGCCTGCTGGCTTTGCGCTCCAGACTCCTCGAACTGAGCACCATGGGCAGAAGAGAGGCAGCCCAGCAAAAGGCCATGGCCAGCCTGGGCGAAAAAGTGACCCGCGAAGACCTGCTCCAGAAAATGATCGAATGCCAAGACGAAGACCAATTGCAAGCCTATGTCGCCTTAGGTCGCCCGCTCATAGACTATATGTTCTTCCTTGCTCTGACGGAGAAGATCAACGCGGCTCAGGCGCAAGGAAAAAGTGAAGAGGCGCGGCGCCTGACGGACCTGCGGGCTAAGATTCTGGAGTTCCAAAAGAAATACGATGCGGAGGTAGCGGTCGCTTTGCAGTGGGCGGCAAATTTGCTGAAGGAGATTCTGCAAAGCCAGAACCGGGAGGCCGTGGTGCGAGAGCACCTCTCAGAGATTGACGATACTTTCTTCGCCGTCCTGGCGTTCAACATTGCCGAGGCTGAGAAAGCCGGCCAAAAGAAAGCAGCCGATGACCTGAAACAGGTCAGGAATTTGGTGCTAGAACTGCTCCAGGAAGGCGCTCCGCCGGAAATCAAACTCATCAACCGGCTGATGCAAGCCAAATATCCCAAGGAGACAAAAAGGGTTCTGAAAGAAAACGCTGCTCAGGTCACCCCAGAACTCCTCAAGGCCATGGATTTCATCGCCGAGAACCTGAGGCAAGAAGGGCAAAAAGAGGTTGCCCGGCGCCTGAAAGCCATCCGCGCTCAGGCCGCGACGATGATCGGGACCAATGTCAGGCTCCCAGATTAAAATCCCATCAGGATACAGAGCCTCGATACCGGGCCACCAATTTCTCATAAAACTCCAGGATGCGTTGGGAGGTGTTCAGGATGGAATACTGCTCGCTATCTTGCCGGGCCTTCTCGGCCAGGCGGGCCCGTAAGTCGTCCTCGCTCATCAGGCGATACATCTTCAGGCTGAACTCCGCCAGATCGTGCCCGGCCAGGAAGCCGTTGACCCCCTCAACGACCGTGTCGCCCACACCGGGCGATTCGATGCCCAGGACGGGCAGGCCGGCAGCCATGGCCTCGATGACCGACAGAGGGTGTACTTCGGTCACAGAAGCCGTGACAAAAGCGTCGGCCAGGCTCAGATAACCCGGCACGTCCTCGTACTCCACACCGCCGGTGAAAAGCACCTTTTCGCTGACCCCGGATTTCTGAGCCTGATCCCTCAGGTGGTCTACCTCCGGCCCATCTCCGACCAGGAGCAGATAGACAGCGGGCAGCTCCTTGCTGACCGTAGCAAAGGCCCTCAGCAAAAAAGCCAGGTTTTTCTCCGGTGCGATACGCCCCACGTAAATCATCACCCTGGCCGATTCCGGCAGCCCCAGCTCAGCCTTGCTGCGTCGCCGGCGCGGATTCCGGAAAGGCGCCAGGTCTATGCCATTAGGGATGATTTCGATGTGAGAAGTCACACCATAGCTGCGTAAGACTTCATATAAACTCTTGGAAGGGGCAATCACCAAGTCACATTGACTGGTGAAAGAGGGAAGATAGGCTTCCAGAAAAATTTGGGTCAGGGCGGCAGGCAGTATCGGCAAGTAGTGGTGCGCATAAAGGTCATAGCGCGTATGATTGGTGAAGACAAGCGGGATGCCGTATCTCTTGCTGCATCGGACAGCAATACGGCCCGTGATGAAAGGGTGATGGGCATGGAGGATGTCCATGCTCTTACACTGATTCCAGGCGGCCCTGGAGAAATTGAAATTGATATAATAGCCGGTGTTGGAGAGAGGGATGGCCGGGGACCGGATGACCCTCGGCTCGTCGTCTTCATAGTCCAGCCCCCCTAAAGTGAAGACAAAGACCTTATGCCCCTGATCCTCCAGAGCTTTCTTGTGCTGGGAGACAAAGTTGGTAATGCCACTGATGTAAGGTTTGTAGACATCTACCAATAATCCGATACGCATCTTCTCCTCTCCTGGCCATCTCATACCTCACAAATCGAGGACGAAATATGCAAGCTGAGATTGTAACCATTGGCACGGAACTTCTGTTGGGCAAGATCGTAGACACTAATGCCGCCTACATTGCTCAACAACTGGCCACGATTGGCCTGGACCTCTACTACAAGACGACAGTGGGGGACAATGAAAGGCGCATAGCCTCTGTCTTGCAACAGGCCCTGGCCCGTTCCGATGTGGTTATCACCAGCGGGGGCCTGGGTCCTACGGTAGATGATGTCACCCGCCAGGCCGTGGCCAAAGCTGCCGGCCGGGAACTGGTGCTGGACGAAAAGTTGCTGGCCC
>JBBIJG010000359.1:0-3595 GCA_037446095.1 Caldilineae bacterium | reverse complement strand
AGTAGAAAGATATGTCCAAACCGCGTATCACGATAGTCGGTCTGGGGCTGATCGGTGGCTCCATAGGCCTTGCTCTCCGTCAAGCCGGAGACGATTACGAGGTGGTTGGCCACGACCGGGAACATTCTGTGGCCGGCAAGGCTCACAAGCGGGGGGCGGTGGGCAAGACGGAATGGAATTTGATTGCTGCCTGTGAGGGAGCCGATCTGATTATCATCGCCACACCGGTCATGGCTATCAAGGAGACGCTGACGGCTGTTGCTCCCTACCTGAAGTCCGGCTGTCTCATCACCGACACGGCCAGCATCAAAGGGCCGGTTATGGTCTGGGCCAAAGAGATATTGCCTGACACTGTCTATTTCGTCGGTGGTGACCCTGTCATCAGCCAGGAAATCGGTCAGCCGAGGGGCATCGAAGGGGCGAGGGCCGATCTCTTCCGAGGGGGGCTTTATTGTCTGACGCCCTCGCCTGAGGCCGCGCCCCAGGCCGTCCAACTGGCAACAGACCTGGTTCACCTTTTAGGGGCCAGACCCTTCTTCCTCGACGCCGCCGAACACGATGGCCTGATAGCCGGAGTGGATCACCTGCCTTTTGTCCTGTCTGCAGCCCTGTTGGGGGCCACTGTCCCCAGCCCGGCCTGGCGGGAGATGCGCAAACTGGCCGGTGATGCCTTTCAGAGTGCCACCCACCTCTCTTCCGGAGATGCCGCCACCTATCGTGATGTCTGCCTGACCAACGGAGAGAACATTGTCCGTTGGATAGATGCCTGTCTGGTGAGATTGAGGGAACTGAGAGAAGTCATCGTTGCCCAGGAGGCAGAAAAGCTGGAAAAGACCTTCGAAGAGGCTATCTCAGTTCGCGACAGGTGGCTGAGAGAGAAAACCGATGGGCGTTGGGAACTGACCGAGGAAACTTCCGTCCCGATTCCGCCGCAGCCAAGCTTTCTGCGCCGTTTTATCGGCATAGGTTGAGAACCATCTCCTCGTCGAAGGTTTTCACCTGCATCATGGGGGGTGCTGAGAGCCCACTCTACGTGGGTTGACCACTGGCCTGGAGAGATGTTTGCGCGCTCACAACACCGGGCGGGGAGGGCAATATGCCCGTGGCCGACGGCGCGTGCGGCTGTTTACTTTGCGGAGCACTCAACACGGCGGAGGCTCAACGGCGAGAGGTGGTTCTGCGTCATCTGCCCATGCGCCATGAAGCTCAAGCTCATTGCCCGCGATGCTTGCTTCAAGCAAGGAGGAGTCCAATGGCGACAGTTACAAGAGAAGAATTACCCGAGTTGATTCGGGAGGAAATGTTAAATGCCTTGAGAAACATCCCGGCTGTCCGCTATCAAGTGATCGGGATAATGACAGAGGTCTTCGCCCAGCGAGCAGACCTGCAGGCCATCCTGGAGCGGATAGATGCCCAGCGTGCGGACTTTAATCAGCGGATGGAGGAGTTTGCCGCACGGCAGGAGGAGCACTCCCGACGGCTGGATGAGATGCGGGAGGACTTCAACCGACGGATGGATGAGATGCGGGAGGATTTCAACCGTGGCTTCATCCAACTTTCCAAGGAGATCAGAGACGTGGATTTGCACGTCCAGGCCATGGGAGCTCGTTGGGGTATATTGGCCGAAGACGCCTTTCGCGCCGGAATAGCCGGTATCCTGACCGAAGAAACCGGCTTGAAAGTAGAACGCTACCTGAAAATGGATACCAAAGGCCAGGTCTTCGGCCAGCCTGATCAGGTGGAAATTGACGTAGTCATCCACAACGGGGACTATTGGCTTTTAGAAGTCAAATCTTCCATCAGCCGGGGTGACGTGTCCATTTTCCAACGAAAGGTGGCTTTTTACGAGCAGGAAGAAAAGGTCAAGGTCAGGCGGTCTATTATCATTTCGCCTTACTTTGATCCGGGGGCCCAGGAGCAGGCCCGTGCTCTGGGCATGGAGACTTACACCTCAGCCCGCGAGGTGCGGGTATAAGAGGTGTACTGAATTCGATGGGAGAATCAACTTGACGGGTATATCTGTCGTGCTGCCTGCTTACAACGAGGAGGAAAACATAGGTCCGGCGGTGATAGAGGCCATTGAAGTCGTGGGGGCCATCACCGGCGATTACGAGGTCGTCGTCGTTGACGATGGCAGCCGGGACGGCACGGCGGAGGAGGTGTGCCAGCTGGCCAAACGCTACCCCCAGGTGCGACTTGTCCAACACCCGGTCAATCAAGGTTATGGGGCTGCTCTCTACTCCGGTTTCACCAATGCTCGCAAAGAACTGGTTTTCCTCACCGACTCCGACCGCCAGTTCGATCTGACCGAGATTAAGAAGCTCCTCCCTTTCATTGACGAGTACGATCTGGTGATCGGCTATCGCGCCCCCCGCCGTGACCCTTTCCTGCGCAAACTCAATGGATGGGGATGGAGCGCGCTGGTGACACTTCTGTTTGGCTACACCAGCCGCGACATTGACTGTGCTTTTAAGCTCTTCCGGCGGGAGATCATAGAGCGGATCAATATTGAATCTCGGGGCGCCACCTTCAGCGCCGAGTTTCTGGTACGAGCCAAGCGGGCTGGCTACCGCATCCGTGAGGTGCCGTTAGTCGGCCACCGACCCCGCGTGGCCGGCAGCCCGACCGGGGCGCGTCTTGATGTGATCATCCGCGCCTTCCGAGAACTGCTCCGTTTCCGGTGGCGGCTGTGGGTAGAGGGAGATGCTAGATCCGGGATTTGAGATTTGTACGATATTCTGTTGATTGCCCCTACTTCTTTCTTCGCTGACTATGGTTCCCACGTGCGTATCTTGGAAGAAGCCCGCATCCTTCAGAAGCTAGGCAACCGAATCACCGTTTGTGCTTATCACAGTGGCCAGGACGTTGATGATTTGACCATCGAGCGCAGTGCCGGCTTTCCCTGGCGGACGGGCTACGAAATAGGCTCCTCCTGGTACAGGGTCGCTTTCGACTTTCTTTTGACGGTGAAATGTGCCATGGTGGCCAAGCGACGGAGGCCCCATGTCATCCATGCCTTCTTGCACGAGGGGACCCTGATCGGCTATCCGCTGAGTTGGTTGAGTGGTGCCCTGAGCCTGGTTGAAGGACCATCGCCGGGCAAAGTGCCTCTGGTCTTCGATTTCCAGGGCAGCCTGACCGGCGAGATGATTGACCACAAATTCCTGCGCCCCGGTGGTCTGTCCCATCGCTTCCTATACTGGCTGGAGGGAGTCATTGCCCATTTGCCTCATGCCATCATCGCCAACTCGCACCACGCTGCGGAGTTGCTGGTCAACCGATTCGGTTGTGAGAGGCAGAAAATCCACATCGTGCCCGACTGCGTGGATAGCGACCGTTTCAGGCCGAGTGTCATTGCGGAGGAGGAGCGTCTGGCTTTGAGGGCCAGGTTAGGGATTCCACCAAAGCGCCAGGTGGTCGTCTATCTGGGCCTTCTGGCCGAGTATCAGGGCATTGACCTGCTCTTGCAGGCAGCGGTTCGCCTTCTCGCAACCCGTCCCAATGCCCACTTTCTGATCATGGGCTTCCCCAACGTCGAACACTATCGGGAGATGGCCGGACGGCTGGGTCTTGCGGCGCACGTTACTTTCACCGG
>JBBIJG010000358.1:0-3600 GCA_037446095.1 Caldilineae bacterium | reverse complement strand
AGCGGGTGCCAGCCGGCAAAGCCATGACCGCCGAAGAACTCCTCAGCATGGACTGGTTCGTGGAAGGGGTAGTAGGCACAGTCCCCAAGTAGCTTCTGGCAGACCTTTCGGGTTTCTAGAACCCGAAGGGTCTACCCATTATGCAAACAAGTCGCCTCTCAGCCTACATTTCGCACCTCCCGAAATTTTTCTTCGAGCTCCCTATGGATTGGATAGTAATGGGTGCGGAAAATAGGCTCAGGGGCTTCCAGCCGAGGGGCGCAGTGCTGTCGCGCCCCTTTGGGCTTGCGCAGCAACCTCGACCCGGGCGCCTCCGTTGAGCCTTCGGGTTTGAGCCTCAGGCCGAGGGCCCGGCAAAGCTTGCTGCGCAAGCCTTCCTTTCCTGTGAGAAATGACACCGCAACCGAAAACGACCCTTCCCGAACAGTTCCTGAACGACATCGTTGATGTCTTCAAAGACCATTTGGGCCCAGACCTGGTTGCCATTGTGCTCTACGGCTCGTGGGCGCGCGGGGAGTCGCGGCCGGAGAGCGACGTAGACCTACTGCTTATCGCCCACAACCTCCCCTCTGACCGTTTCGAGCGCATCCATTACGTTCACCGGCCGGTAGTCGGTCGTTTCCAACGACGGATCTCGGTGCTGGCCAAAGAACCGGCCGAGTTCGAGGGGTATTTCCCTTCTCTGTATCTAGATATTGGCCTGGACGGAATCATTCTGTATGATCCCAAAGGGTACATGGCCGGCAAGTTGGCCCGTATCCGTGAGCTCATCGAAGAAGCGGGGCTTTACCGGGTGCGCTGGGACGGCGAATTGATGTGGTTGTGGAAACGCCAGCCGACACTCCACTGGGCTATCGAATGGGATGGTTTCCATGAATCCTCAGAATGACGCCCGCTATCGGCTGACGTTGGCCGAAGGATATCTGGATAAAGCGGAACGGTTTTATGGAGAGGCTTCCTGGCACGATTGTGTGCGCGATGCCCAGGCAGCCGTTGATAATGCCGGCAAAACCATCGTCGCCTGTTTCACACCCATAGAAAAGTCCCATGAGCCGGCGGAGCAGATCAGGGTCATGTTGGACAAGGGATTAATCCCCGACCCGGCGCGGGCCATGGTGGTGGAAGCCCTGCCCGACCTGGAAGCTCTGGGATGGAAAGAACATATCCAGGCCACCTACGGTGATGAAGCGACTTTCACTCCCCCCTGGGAGCTATTCAACGAGATCCAGGCTGAGGCTACCTTAACCATAGCCCGCCGGGCTGTCGCTGTCGCCGGTAAAGTATATCGAGCTCTCTTTGAGCCATCATCTGGCCTGTCAGCCGCAGACACCGATGCGAAATAAGGTAGGAGAGTGACCACAGATTCGATCCTGGTGCAGATGGTCGGCATCACCAAGCGTTTTCCCGGTGTGTTGGCCAATGACCACATTGACTTCGATGTAAAAGCTGGTGAGATCCACGCCCTCCTGGGTGAGAACGGCGCCGGCAAAACCACCCTGATGAGCATCCTCTTTGGCCTGTACCAGGCCGATGAAGGTGAGATCTATGTCCGGGGCCAAAGGGTCCATCTGCGCTCGCCTCGCGACGCCATTGACCTGGGTATCGGTATGGTCCACCAACATTTCATGCTGGTCGAGCCGCACACGGTGGCCGAGAACATCACCCTGGGCCTCAAGAGGCCACGCTTTTTCCTGGACCTGGCCGGTACGGAACGGCACATCACCGAACTGTCGAAGCAGTACGGCCTTCGGGTGGACCCCCGCGCCCGCATCTGGCAGCTCTCCGTCGGTGAACAGCAGCGGGTGGAAATCCTGAAGATGCTCTATCGAGGGGCAGACATCCTGATCCTGGATGAACCGACGGCTGTGCTGACTCCGCAAGAGGTGGAGGAGTTATTCGCCACGCTGCGGCGCATGGCCAGGGAAGGTCAGGCCGTCATCTTCATCAGCCACAAGCTTGATGAGGTGATGGCCATTTCCGACCGGGTGACCGTGCTCCGGCACGGCAAAGTGGTCGCTTCGGTGAAGACCGCCGAGACTGACAAGGAAACCCTGGCCCGTATGATGGTCGGCCGGGAGGTGCTCTTCCAAATGGAGAAGAAGCCCGTTGCCCTGGGTCAGGTTGTCCTGCAAGTCCAGGAGTTGGAGGCGCTAAACGACAAGGGCCTTCCAGCCCTAAAGGGCATCTCCTTTACCATTCGGGAGGGAGAGATCTTGGGGGTGGCCGGAGTGGCCGGCAACGGGCAGCGGGAACTGGCCGAGGTCATCACCGGCTTGCGCAAGGCCACGGGAGGCCGGATAACCATATCCGGATGTGATATGACCAACTGCTCGCCGAGGGAAGTCATCCGGCAACAGGTCAGCCACGTGCCGGAGGACCGCCTGGGCATGGGTCTGGTTTCCAACCTGGCCGTCAGCGACAACCTCATTCTCAAAAGCTATGGCGAGCCGCCTCTGGCCAAAGGCCCGTTTTTGGATCGCTTGTCTATCAGGAATTTTGTCGCCAGGCTGATCGAGGCTTTCCACATCGCCACCCCGACCCAGGAGACCCCGGTCAGGCTTCTCTCCGGGGGCAACCTCCAACGCACCATCCTGGCCCGCGAGCTCAGCATCGGCCCCCGTCTGATGGTCGCAGTACATCCCACGCGGGGTTTAGACATCGGGGCCACCGAATCGGTCCGCAACCTCCTGCTGAAACAAAGGGAAAAGGGGGTGGCCATTCTGTTGATCTCAGAGGACCTGGAAGAACTGCTGGCCCTCAGTGATCGGATCGCCGTCATGTACGAAGGCGAAATCATGGGCATTATCCCTGCTGAAGGGGCAAACATCGAAGAGATTGGCCTGATGATGGCCGGAACCCAACCCTGATGGCTATCTAATTCTACAATCGGGACCGAACCACAAATCCCCTGGCCGGGCTGGAGGGCGTGCCCACTCGCACCGTATACGCCGGGTACAAGCCCTGGCGCATGGCCGTCTGGCTGGGGCAGCTCCTGGGCACGGGCAGCAGAGGAGACGATGGCCGTCCATCGGCGCGCCATGTCGTTGTAGTTATAGGGAGAAGAAGTGTGGGATTCCAGCCTGAAGCGTAGCGAAGGACCGGCAGGAGCGATCCGTGGCTTATTGAAACTCGCTGCCGGAGTGCTTCTGGTCATCCTGACCTCGGGGCCGGCAGTCGCCCATGCCGCTCCGCCAGCTCAGGGCCCGATCACGGTCTACACTGTCCAACTGGATGATACCCTGTCGGCCATCGCCCTCCGCTACGAGACCACCGTTCTGGCTTTGGTTCAGGCCAATCGCATAGAGAACCCCGCTCTCATCTATCCTGGCCAGCGGCTGGTCATCCCCAGGGTCTCCCCTCCGCCAGAACAGGTGCATGTGGTGCAGAGGGGTGAGACCCTCTATCGCATCGCTTTGCGCTACGGGACGACCGTGCAGGCTCTGGCGGCAGCCAATAACCTGGTCAATCCTGACTGGATTGCTGTGGGCCAGAAGCTCGTCATACCCGGCCCTCTGGCCTCGTCTGTCGAACCGCTGCCTGCGCCTTTTGTGGCTGTGGAACTCACCCCTTTGCCCGTCGTTCAGGGTCAGACCCTGGTGG
>JBBIJG010000357.1:0-3603 GCA_037446095.1 Caldilineae bacterium | reverse complement strand
CAGTTGCAGTCTACTGAGACTGGCTGCAGACCTGCTCATAGACCTCAGTCAGGCGACGGGCCTGGACACGTATGGAGAATCGCTGACTGATGCGTAATGAGTTTTGGGACATCTCCTGCCACCTGGCCGCATCCTGCAACGCCATGGCCACCTTCTCCGCAAACTGCCTTTCATCCGGCCCTACAAAATAGCCGTTGACACCATCCACAACCGCTGAATCCAGAGCCTTATCCCACACGGCGACGATAGGCAATCCAGACGCCAGGGCTTCTAAAATCGCCATGGGGTGAACCTCGGACGTGGAAGCTGAAACAAACAGAGAAGCATCCGCATAGACCAGGGGCATGTCCTGATATGGAATACTGCCGGCAAACGTTACGTTCCGACCGAGCCCCAGCTCCTGGACTAACCGCTCCAGGCTCGAACGGGCATAACCGTCCCCAACGAGGACCAGGTGGACCGCTGGCAGGAGGTCAAGGATATGGACGAAAGCTCTCAGGATGAATTCAGGGTTTTTCTCCAATCCCAAACGCCCGACAAAGAGGAGGATACGCTGTTCCTCCGTCAGTCCCAGGCGATGGCGCAGATAGCCTTTCTTACTTACCCGAAAACGCTCTATCTGGACGCCGTTATGGATCACGGTGATGGGACGTTTCACGCCATATCTCAGTAAAAGCTCCTTGACCTTTTCCGAGGGGGCAATGATATGATCGCAAAGGTTACAGGTGAAAGCACTGGCGGCATTGGCCAGTCTAACGGCTGTCTTAGCGGGAATCACCATTCTGCCCCCGATGCGGACATAGTGTACATATTCTGCCATGAGAGTATGGTAGGTATAGACTAAAGGCAGGCGGTACACCTTGGCCGCCTGGTAAGCAATCGCCCCCATACTGAGGGGGGTGTGGACATGGATGACGTCGAGCTGTAAGCGACGAATCTTTCTAAGGCTCTGCATGGAAACGGGAGTAGCAAGATAATAGGGCGGGTTCTTCATGTAACGCACAGAAGTGATGCGGCAAACGTTCATTTGCCGGTCTATGAAATCACCCATTTTAGGCGCGAAGGTGTAAATGCTCTGGCCGAGGGCCTCAAGTTCTTGAGTGAGTGAGCTGACGGATGTAGCTACCCCATTCACCTGGGGAACATAGGAATCAGTAAAGAACCCGATCTTCACTTTCCCACTCCCACTGTATCATTATGGGGATCACACCACGTTGCCAGCGTAAGCACCTTGAGCGAGGAGAGAAGAGATGGCTGGAGATGATGTGTCCAAACTATCAACGCAGCCGACGATTCTCATCGTTGAGGACGAGCCCGATTTGCTGGAAGCACTGAGGGTCAAGCTCAGCCGAGAGGGTTATCGGACCCTGGCCGTGCCCAACGGCCCTCAAGCCCTCGCTGCTCTGGCTTCCGAAGAGGTGGACCTTATCATTTTGGATGCAATCATTCCGCCTCCCGATGGCTACAAGATTTGCCAGATCCTCAAAGCAGACCCCCGCTATCAGCATATCCCCATTGTGATGCTTTCGGCCCGAGGGATGGACAGCGATGTGGCCAAGGGTTATGCGGCCGGCGCGGACTACTACATTACCAAGCCTATTAAGCCGGCCGCCCTGGTGCGCAAGGTGCAAGAGATCTTAGGGCAGGGAGAAGCTGCTAACTCCAACCGCCATCTACGACCAGAGAGTGGCCATTGATAAAGCTGGCCTCGTCGCTGGCCAGAAAGGCGACGGCGGCGGCTACCTCTTCGGGCCTGGCCGCACGGCCCAAAGGGCAACGGCGGACATAATCCTCCCAGGCTGGCATACCCGGCTGGGGCGGATTGCCCTCGGTTGCCACCCAGCCCGGGACCACAGCGTTGACCAGGATCCCCAACCCCCCCACTTCACGGGCCAGAGCCCTGGTGAAGGCGATAACCCCGCCTTTGCTGGCCGAGTAGATGATGTTACGGGCGCCTCCGGCCGTGCCAGCCACCGAAGCGATATTGATGATACGCCCATAGCCCCAATCGGCCATGAAAGGGATAACGGCCCGACAACAGAGGTAGACGCCTTTCAAGTTGGTGCCCAACATCAGCTCCCAATCGCTGTCGGCGAACTCGGTCAGGGCGCCGGTTTTGATCACCGCGGCGTTGTTGACCAGAATGTCCACGCGCTCGTAACGTTCCAGCGTCTCACCCACCATGTTCCTCACCTGGGCTTCGACGGAGACATCTGCCACCACCGGCCAGGCTTCACCTCCAACCTCAACGATCTGCTCCACCACCCGCTGCGCAGCGTCGAGGTTCACATCATCTACCACCACTTTGGCCCCTTCGCTGGCCAGCCGAAAGGCAATGGCCCGGCCGAGGCCCCGCCCCGCGCCGGTGACAATAGCTACTTTACCCACCAGCCTCATGATCGTTCACCCCTTTTGGTATGACAACTTTCATGCAATTGCAATATTTCATCCAACAGGATGTCTCTGTTCTCACCGTGGCTCCGCCGGGTTTTAAGACCGGCCGAAAAAAAGTAGTGGTCGCCCAGCACCACCCTGATGTTCTCACTTCTGAACCCCAAGTCCTCCAGCAGGTTCAACATGGGTGCCACGCCCACTAATCTGTCCTTGTGTCCCAAAAGGACCCGGAAATTCGTCCATTGTCGCCGGGACGGCTTTTCAGCCTGACCAAGGGCATAAAAGGTCTGCGCCAGGGTCCCTTTGCTCGTTTTCTCGAAAACCCTCAAGTGTTCCGCCTTCACTGCTTCGCTGGCTCCGCCGATCAATTCCTTGATCAGCCAGGGGGCCAGCTTCTCTTTCAGCCTGACCAACAGGGGGTATTGCAATCCGACACCAATGCCCAGCCCCAATCCAATGTAGAACCCTTGGCGCAGCGCGTCGTTGCAGAGCAGGGCAGGAGCGACGGCACAACAGGCATATCCACCCTCCGGCCAGTTCCTGTCATCCATGTAGAATAGAGCCGCCCCACCCATAGAGTGGCCGACGAAGGTGAAAACTCTTTTCGTCCCTTCCCGACCTCTGAGCCTCATGAGCTCGATCCACTTCTCCACAGCTCTCATGCAACCTTCAGGATTGCATTGCGTCACCTTGGGCATCTCTGCTTCAATGAAGGGGGAGCCCCCGAAGCCGTTGACATCCAGGACGAAAGCGACCAGTTTGGGATTTCGCTGGCAAACCATAGCCGGCAGGTTTTCCCAGATTTCGCCGCTTCCGTCCCAGCCGTGGATAAAGAGGACAAAGCCCTGCGCGCGCCTAAGTACCTCCTGGCGAGGGAGAGATGTCCCCCAGGCGTGTCGGTTGTAAACCACCCGCCAGGCGAAATCGGCCAGTCCGGTGGCTTCCTGGAATTGGGCGAAAGCTTTCTTGCCCAGGTAGCCCTTCTCTATCAGGGTCGAGAGGTCAAAACTCAAACCGACGACGCCGTCTACTCCTTCCTGGCGCAAGGTTTTGAAGCCCTCAACCCACTCCCATTTTCCACGGCTTCGCCCAGCTCTCGCTTTCATAGAAATAAGCCAGTCCTTCAGGTCTTGTGAACTCCAGTTCGCCCATCGTTGGGTTCAACCTCAGCCCGATGGATTCCAGCGTTTCCACACCGATGACGGTTTG
>JBBIJG010000356.1:2467-3617 GCA_037446095.1 Caldilineae bacterium | reverse complement strand
GCGCCTTTGGGGTGACAGGGGAGCATGATGTGGAACAAAGTCAAAGGAGGCAGGGTCCAATGTACCCTGCTGGCCTGGATGGCTTTTGCTCTGCGGGCTTATCACCTGGACTTTCAGAGCCTCTGGCGTGATGAGATAGACGCCATCACCTTCGCCACCAGGGCCTTTCCCAGACTTCTTGCCACCTTCACCAAACCCAAAGAAAACGGTCCCCTGTACTTTCTCCTGTTGAGACCCTGGATCATTCTGACCGGCGACAGCGAATTCTCCCTTCGCTTTTTCTCTCTGGTCTGGGGAGTCCTGGCAGTCCCTCTGGCCTATGCCCTGGGCCGGCAATGGCTTTCACCCCGGGCCAGGATACTGGGAGCTCTGCTGATGGCCTTTTCTCCTTACTTGATCTGGTACTCTCAGGAAGCCAAGATGTATACCCTCATCATTTTCCTGACGATGCTTTCCCTTTACCTCTACGTGAAAGCCCTGACCACGGGACGATGGCCGTATTGGGTAGCCTATGTCCTAGTCACCAGCTTCTGTCTTTATACCCATATCCTGGCTGCTCTGATCATCCCATTGGAGATCGTTCTCTTCGCAGTCTGGTGGTCCCGCCACAAAGCCCGACTCAAACCCTGGCTGGCAGCTATGGGATGCGTGACCCTGCCTTACATCCCCCTGGCCATCTGGGAAGTCCCTCTCCTGTTTTCTTCCTATAAGACCGGGCATCCCTTTTATCCCCTGCACGAGATCCTGAGGATCCTGTTTTTCGCCTTCAGCCAGGGGGTTGCGGGTGTGGACCGTCCGGGGCTTCTGATTCTGCTCTCGGTTCTGTTCGGCTTTCTTTTCCTGACCGGCATCTTTCTAAAGGATGCCGAGGCACAGCATGGCATCGGGACTTTGCTGCTTTATCTTTTTTTGCCCATCGTCGGGGTGTACCTGATCTCCCTGGGCATGCCCATCTTCACCGACCGCTACCTGATCTACGTTGCCCCGGCCTTTTATTTCATCCTGGCTCGGGGGTTGGCCGCAGTGAAGCTACGGTCCAATGCCATCTTTGCCCTTTGCCTGGCTCTGGCGCTGGCTTTTGACGGACGGTCTATCTGGGTCCAGGCCCACACCAAGATAAAATCCGATTTTCGCTCCACCGCCCGGTATT
>JBBIJG010000356.1:0-2438 GCA_037446095.1 Caldilineae bacterium | reverse complement strand
TTTCCTCATGCCCTATGTGCGACATACCTTTGAATACTACTATCGCCACGCCTATCACTGGGCAGACGGCCCTTACACTAACGCCGGGCTGAGTGAGAGGGAATTGGCAACCACTCTCGATCAGGTGACCGAGGGATACAGGAGCATCTGGCTGGTGGCTTCTGAGGCCGAGCTATGGGACCGGCGGGGATTGGTCAAAGCCTGGCTGGAGGGGAATGGCAGGCTGGTGGAGGGGGGAGAATTCGCCAGAGTGAAACTCTACCACTACGAATTGAAAAGGGAGCAATAAACTTAGCATTTATTCTGCCTGCTTGGGCGTCAACTATCTGCACGGGAAAGGAGAAATACCTCATGCAAGATAAAACCGGCCAACAACTGATCGAAGACCTCTTCGCCGCTGGCGAGTATCCACCTCGGAAACTCATGGAAGAGATCATCGCTCGACCAGAAGAGACCGTACCTCTCCTCATTGACATTGTGCGAGACGAGAGCCTACAGTTCTTTGATGCCAAAGGAGGAGGCTGGGCTCCTATCCATGCCACACGCCTCTTGGGCGAGATGAAGGCTGAGGAAGGAATCGAAGCGCTGTTGGGCCTTTTAGGCCAGGAAAGCGATTACCTGTACGAAGAGACGCCTGTCGCCCTGGCCATGATCGGCGCACCGGCGGTGAGACCCCTCATGGACTTTGCCCGAGACCGCAGCCACGATTTGTATGCCCGTGTCAATGCCTGTCATGCCCTGACCTACCTGGCGGCCTGTTATCCAGACCAGCGGGAGGCGGTGGTGAATTTCCTGCGGGAAGAGCTGGGCGGGGATGGCGAGGATGACCCTGACTACTATGCCTTCATCATAGCCTATCTTTGCGACCTGGTCGTCAAGGAGGCCTGGCCTGACATCGAACGGGCTTTCAAGCGGGGCATCGTCTCGACCGAGGTAATTACCCTGGATGACGTGGCCGAAGATATGGCCTCAGGTGAAGATTGGATGCTCCAGCCGGCGCGGGGAAGCTTTCTGGACAAGTATAAGTGAAACGCAACAGGTGAAACGTCGTGGAGGCAGAAGATGCGTTGGCCTGTCCCCCCGTCCTGGCGGAGGAAATCCAGGAAGATCGGTCTGGCCCTGAGCGGAGGAGGGGCTCGAGGAGCAGCTCACCTGGGAGTACTCAAAGTGCTGGAACGAGAAGGCATCCGGCCCGATTATGTGGTAGGCGTCAGCGCCGGCTCGGTCGTGGGCGCTGGCTACTGCGCCGGGCTGTCGGTGGCGAAGATGGAGGAGAGCGCCCTGAATTTGCAGTGGTCCAAATTGGGGCGCCTCGTCCGTCCCCGCCTGGGCTTCTTTGATAGCCAGCGTCTGGAAGACTATGTGACCGAAGTCATTGGCGATCTCCAATTTTCTGACCTCTCTATTCCCTTTGCCGCCGTCGCTGTTGACATCCTTACCAGCCGGCTGGTGGTGCTGAAAGAGGGTTCCGTGGCCCGGGCAGTGCGGGCCAGTTGTGCCTTGCCAGGTATCTTCACCCCTGTTGAAAGGGGCGACCAACTTTTGATTGATGGCGGAACGATTAACAACCTGCCCGTCTCAGTGGTACGGGAGATGGGAGCGGAGTATGTCATTGCTGTGGACCTTCTCCCCCCTCCCCAGGACAGACATCCCAAACCCAATAATCTCTTCGAGTTATGGTCGCTCTCCTTTTACACCCTGCTACGCGCCACTCACGCCGAGGGTCAGGAGGCCGACTGCCTGATTACCCCTGCTGTCGGCTCCTACAGCATATTCGAATTTCCAAAGATGCAGGAGATGGTGGCAAAGGGAGTGGAGGCCGCCGAAGCCAAAATAGATCAGATCAAGGCCGCTCTGGACCTTTGAGTATCCGGACGCTCTCATTGGAACATTGAGGTGAATTCATGGCACTGTACGAATTCGAAGGCAAAAGACCGCAGATCGCCGGGAGTGCCTTCGTGCACCCTGAGGCCACGCTGATCGGTGGGGTGACCATCG
This sequence comes from Caldilineae bacterium, assembly GCA_037446095.1. GTDB lineage: Bacteria > Chloroflexota > Anaerolineae > E26-bin7 > E26-bin7 > E26-bin7. Next base: position 440 of record JBBIJG010000356.1, on the reverse strand, counting down.
GTGAGGGTTGCTACGTGGGGCCGGGAGCGGTGCTGCGCGGTGATTGGGGCGACATCGTGGTCGGCGACGGTTCCAACATTCAGGAGAACTGTGTCATCCACGCCGCGCCTGACAGGGTGGCCACTCTGGGCCCGGCCAGTCACATCGGCCACGGGGCCATCATCCATGGGGCCACCCTGGGTGAGCATGTCCTGGTGGGCATGGGAGCTATTCTGGATGAAGAGGTAACTGTTGGCGATGGCTGCATCATCGGTGCGGCCTGCCTCATCCCACGAGGGACTTCCATCCCGCCCCGAAAGGTGGTCACCGGCGTGCCAGGCCGGGTGGTGGGCGATGTGACGCCGGCACAAGAGGAATTTGCCTGGTGGGGTACCCGGCTCTACCAGGCGCTGCCCGCCCGCTGCCATGCCGGCCTGCGGCGCATACCGGGCGGCTAATAC
>JBBIJG010000355.1:3196-3641 GCA_037446095.1 Caldilineae bacterium | reverse complement strand
CTCCTCAACAGCCTAAATGACAGGAGTTACGCCGTTAGTCCCTGTGAATGGTAACAAAAAACCAGCCTCCCCGTACTGGAGAAGCTGGCCACAGAATCCACTCCAACTTGAGCTCCGGTGAAACTATCCAGATCGGGGATCCGGTTTCTGGATAAGCCTCCGTTGGATGGTGAACAGCAGCGTCATTGTGATGCCTTGACCTGTCCGGTCTGTGGGCCATAGTTTACCACAGGAGTGGCGAAATGTCAAACGGCCTACATCTGGTCTGTATTGCATCAGCGCCTGCCATGCAGATGTGCGATTACTCTCTTCTGGGCGGACGCTTGCGGTGCACCCTATCCCTCCTCTCTTCTAACGCCTCCATTCGCTGGAATAACTCGCGAAGGATCAGTAGAATCTGGCCGATAGCCTGCTCCGTCGTCAGCTCCCCCAGGCCCCATTTGCG
>JBBIJG010000355.1:2347-3170 GCA_037446095.1 Caldilineae bacterium | reverse complement strand
ACCCATCCCAGGCTCCTCCCCCCTCCGTCATCTACACTGTAACGTGTGAAAAGCGTTAAAAGAATAGGGCTTAGTGCCTACCTGACAATCATATTATACACTGAAACGTGTAGAAAGTCAAGGGGTTCCAGAACGGATTTTCTAAATTTTAAGGTTCCAGTCCCGACAGCCACCTTTCTATGCCAGGTTCAAGGTCCATTTGATGTTCAGCGAACAGGGCGCGGATAGCTGCCCAACGAGGTCGAAGGTGGTAAATGTAATGGCCTTCCTCGACCTTATCCATCTCAACGGTAGCCAGGTGAGGTTTGACCAGATGCTCAATGACCAGGTCAAGACCTTTGTTTTCCTCGGGATCTCTGGGGTCGAAAGACAGCCACCGTTCAGGCGCAAGCAGGCTCCGCTCTCGCAGATACAGCAGACATAGCCGCAGGCTAAGCACTCCCAACTGGCCCTCTAACTGGGCCAACTGTTTTTCCAATTCCATCATGCGGGCCCGGTAACGGGCAAGCTTGGCTTCGCGCCGGGACAATTCCTTTTCCGTCAGATCGGTGCCCAACAGGTGATCCATGAGGATCAGAACCGTAAACAGTATTTTATCCCTGACTTTCATGTTTTTGACCCCCCTTCAACCCGGTTGCGAGACAGGAGAATTTCATCCCCTACTTCCATGTTGAGCTGCTGGGCAGCATTGCCCTCTCTTAAAGCGATCTCCAAATGCCCTGAGCTGCCAATGTAGGCTACCAACCCTCCAACCGGGGCGTCGGCGAAAGTGCGCCCCAGGCCCTGGAGGCGATGGCCGGCGACTTCGAGAGAAATCTCCCCC
>JBBIJG010000355.1:2087-2334 GCA_037446095.1 Caldilineae bacterium | reverse complement strand
CCCCCCACAGAATACCATCTCCCTCCCTGACATCCAGGATGAGATTGCCAAAACGGTCAATGTGCAGGACATGGGCTATCACCTTCCCCTCAGGAAGCACCTCCGGCTGCGGCAGGGGAAAAGTGACGGTTTCGGTCAGCGGCTCGCCCAGCTCAGCCAGGGGGAGGCCCCGGCCCAGGTGGGCAGCCACAGGGGCAAAAATATCTCGACCGTGAAAGGTATGGCTGACGGTGGGGCGATGATACCT
>JBBIJG010000355.1:707-2046 GCA_037446095.1 Caldilineae bacterium | reverse complement strand
ACTTGGCCACCACATAGCTCAGGACGCCGTTGTCGGGGGCCACAAAAAAGCCCCCACACGTCCGCAGGGCAATAGCCCTCCGCTGGCTCCCAACCCCGGGGTCTACGACCACCACGTGGACGGTATCGGGAGGGAAGTAGGGATAAGCCGTGTAGATAACGTAGGCGGCCTCTCGTACATCGTGAGGGGCGATTTCGTGGGAGATGTCAACGATGGTGGCCGTAGGGTCAATGCTCAGGATGACCCCCTTCATCACTCCCACATAGCTGTCGGCCAGGCCGAAATCGGTCGTCAAGGTGATCAGGCTCACAGTCAGGCTCCTTCTGTTATTATTGTACCTCAATTCGGGCATGTTGACAACCGAACAACAGTTCTGGTATAATTATAACCGCCCTTCCCGTCGGACTTTCCAGATTGGGTGGAGTATGGTAAAATAGACCCCAGGAGGATGGATGTGCTTTGAGCGTTATCAGTAGCTTGTCCAAAGGCTTTGAGGCGATCACAAGAAGAATATGGCTGATTTTCATCCCTGTGCTGTTGGACCTTTACCTATGGGTGGGACCCAGACTGTCCATTCATCCATTGGTGAAGAGCTCTCTATCTCTTCTGGTGCCGCCGTCTAACGCCAGCCCGGAAGAAATATGGGCGCTGGCCGAGACGAAGGGGCTTCTCGAGCAGGCGAGTCAGAATTTCAACGCCTTCTCCCTGTTGGTCATCAGAAAGCTGAGCATGCCCAGCCTGCTCTCTCCCAATCCCTGGCTTGAAACTCTGGGCATGATGTTGAATATCTCCAGCCTGGTCACTTTTCAAGCCCCTAAGGCCAGCTTTTTGAATCGGTCTTTGCCCGTCATCGAGGTGCAAAGGGCGTCCGTCTTTCTAGGACTCTCTCTCCTTTTGAGTCTAGTCGGCCTGCTCATCGGCTGTGGCTACCTGGGTCTTATCGCCCAGGAGATAGGCCATACCCGGCTCAATGTCGCTTACGTTTTGCGCCGGGTCTGGATTTGGTGGGCCAGAATGGCTCTGATAGCCCTCCTGATTCTCACAGGACTTCTGATGCTCGGTGCGCCGCTGCTGGTCCTGGTTGCCTTGCTCAGTTGGCTGAGCAAGGGCCTGGCCCAATTGATGGGTAATTTCCTCTTTATCAGCTCTATATGGGCCGGCATCTGGCTTTACATTTACCTTTTCTTCTTTGTCAACGCCCTGATCCTCAACGACACAGGCATCCTGCGGGCCATCTGGAACAGCTTCAACGTGGTCCGACGTAATTTCTGGTCCACCATCGGCTTGATGCTGGTGATGGGTTTGATCGGAGCAGGGTTTGCCATCATCTGGCGGAGGT
>JBBIJG010000355.1:0-665 GCA_037446095.1 Caldilineae bacterium | reverse complement strand
GTCGGCAACGCTTACATCGGCAGTGGCCTGGCTGCCACCGGTCTGACCTTCTATTACGATAAATACACGGCCTGGCAAAAGGAGTTGGCCCAACACGCGGAGGTTGCTCAGAAGTGACGGATGAACGTTTACATTACGATGCGACAGACATTCAGGTTTTAGAGGGTCTGGAGGCCGTGCGCCGCCGGCCTGGAATGTATATTGGCTCGACTGACGTGCGTGGCCTGCACCATCTGGTGTATGAGGTGGTGGACAATAGTCTGACCTACGAGACCCCGATCATCGTATTGGAAAGGGGGCAGATTCGCCTGAAGCCCATTGGCGCCCTGGTGGATGAGTATATGGCTCGCCGGGCGGAAGACGTTGAGAGCGGCGAGACCATGCAAGTGTTGCGTGGGGTTTCAGACCTGATGGCGCTGGCCTTTTCTCCCCAGGACTACCGTCTGGCCTTCCGGCCAATCGCGGCGCTTTTCCGCCACCGCCTGAATAGCCCTATTTATCGCATCTACTTGGCCACTGGCCGCCGGGTCGAGATCACGGCCTATCATTCGCTCTTCACTCTGCGCGGGGGGCAGGTTGTACCGGTGCGTGGCGATGAACTACAGCCCGATGACTATGTGATTGTACCACGCGCCTGGATTGAACCCCCGGCGTATCATCAGCAG